>DATMAT010000065.1 GCA_035559815.1 Thermodesulfobacteriota bacterium | reverse complement strand
AACTTCCCAAGACCAGAAGCGGCAAGATAATGAGGAGGCTGCTAAGGGATATAGCCGAGGGGAGAGCGCTGGGGGATACGACGACACTGGCCGACCCGGCGGTGGTTAGACAACTAAAAGATAAGTACGAGGATAAGGAAGCATAATCCTCAATATATACCAACTAGAGATGTGATTAACCCGTCTCCACTAGAGTCAATGCGCACTTACCGTCCTATCCTTTGCCCATTCCCTTAGCCATGCTATCTTTTCTGACATAGTGATAGAGATAGGTCTGGTAAGCCTAATCTCGTCGACAAGAATCTCTGTGGTCAGCTCTTTCTTCTCCGAGAAGGCCGTGTAGAGACCGGAGACGATAGCCTGTTCGATCTCTGAACCGCTAAACCCGCCAGTTAACTCAACTAGCTGTTCAAGATCAAAAGGACTTGGCTCCTGTCCCCGCTTCTTAAGATGAATTTCAAATATAGATTTCCTTGACTCGGCATCCGGAAGGTCGACAAAAAATATCTCGTCAAAACGGCCCTTTCTCAAAAACTCCGGCGGGAGCTTGGTAACGTCGTTGGCAGTAGCTATGATAAACACATCCCCTTTTCTATCCTGAAGCCAGGAGAGAAAGCTTCCAAAGATCCTCCTCGAAACGCCGCCATCCTCAACACCACTCGATGAAGAGAATGCCTTTTCGATCTCGTCTATCCAGAGAATAACCGGCGATAATTTCTCTGCCGTTTTTATTGCCCTTTTGAAATTCTTTTCACTCTCACCTATGTACTTATTGTAGAGATTTGAAGAATCCAGTTTGAGTAAAGGAAGTCCCCACTCCATGGCCACGGCTTTGGCACAAAGGCTCTTACCACAGCCGGGAACCCCGAGGAGCAAAATGCCCTTGGGAAATGAGAGCCCGAAATCTCTAGCCCTCAAAGGGTCTGTGATAATCTCCTTTCGTTTAGAAAGCCAGGACTTCAAACCGGAAAGGTCCGCTATGTCCGCCATGCTTTCTTCGACTGGATAATATTCTAACACCCCCTCGCGCTCTACTATGTCCTTTTTCGCCTCTATAACTCGTCTTATATCCTTTGTAGTTAACTTACCGTCTTCAACAATCACTCTGGTGAGAATCTTCTCTGCTTCCATAAGGGTAAGTCCTTTCATATTATTGAGGAGTTTATTTATATCCTCCGGGGTCATGTCGAATTCCATGTTAATCCGGGCATTGAGGTCTCGGATGATATGGTGAAGCAGCTCTTTATACTCCTCAATTTGCGGAGAAGGCATGCTTAATAGTGCACTCATTGGTCTCAGCAAGTCGGGGACATTGGTATCTTGACCGGTTATTATTATCACCCCGTTATTCTTGGAAAATTGCAAAGACGCATCCTTTAGTTTATTGACGATGAGCCTATCCTCAAGATAATCTCCAAGCCCGCGAAAATGGTAAATCGCTGCGAGTTGAGACTGTTCTATATGTCCCAAGGCTATAGATATATCGGTAGAGTTATAAACGGGACCCTTTACATCCATATCCATTCGCCTCAAGCCCTTAGTGTTCGTCCATGAGAAATAGGGAACCTTCATGCGATCGGCTAAGTGACGGAAAAGAATCTCAGCCCGGTCTTCTTCCGCCGTATCCAGGAAGATAATGCAGTAGCGGGAGCGTATGAGAAGTTCCAGGTCCCTGACCGGGTCTTTCTCATTATTCGAAGAGGAAATAGCAGTGGAGAGTGAGGGGCCTTTCAAGACTATGAGTAAAGAATAGTGCTGTGCTAGTTTAATTTCAAGCTACTACAGTATTTGACCAACTAGAGACAAGTCAGTTGCTGGCCAACCAATTATACTAAGAAACCTATTGCTAAACGCACCCGGAAACTAAAAATTGGCTGGGGCGGGTGGATTCGAACCACCATAGCGGGCTCCAAAGGCCCGAGTCCTGCCGGTTAGACGACGCCCCAGTTGTTGAGCTTTTAAAAAGGGTATAGTTACAAATCGGAAATAATTTTTAGAATATTACCAATCTTTCACTTTGAAGGCAAATAAAAAGCGTTTGAATACCAGGGCATCACAATTTATGCCATCCCGATACCCCCTGAACTAGGAAGACTTTATATACTTTGCTGTCTTTCATAAAATCATAAATTCTTTTAGCCTTCTTTTCGTCCTCAAAAACAGCAAAAACTGTGGGACCGCTTCCGGTCATTGAGACCGATTCAGCGCCCATGGAAACCATTCTCTCTTTCAACCCTTTTACTTCGGGATAGATAAGAGAGGTGATATTTTCTAAATCATTTCTAAGCGGAAACTGCTTCTTCTTAAAAAGTGAAATTGTATGCTCTAAGTCATCCTGTTTTAAGGTTTTTCCATCCGCTTCATCCCATAGCTCGTATACCCTCCTCGTTGATACCTGAAACCCCGGGTTTACCAGCACATAATGAAAAAGCGGAAAGTTGATAATTAAGGTGATTTTTTCTCCGACGCCTTGGGCGATTGAGCTTCTGCAACGGATAAAAAATGCCACATCAGCTCCTATTTTTGGTGAAAGCCACAAAAGCTCTTCCTCCCTTAGCTTTTTCGTTAGTCTATTCATCCCTATAAGAACTGCCGCCGCGTTGCCACTTCCGCCACCGAGACCGGCGCCTAGGGGTATCTTTTTCTTTATCGAAACTTTCACTTTTAACCCGAGTCCGGTCTCCTTTTTAAATATATCGGCAGCCCTCCAGACAAGATTATTCTCTCCTAGAGGCATCTTGAGCCCGGTAGATTCAATTTCTATCCCCTCTCCTTCTTCCAATACAACCTTTACCTCATCAAATAAGCTTACCGGCTGTATTATAGACCTTATATCATGATATCCATCAGGCCTTTTTCTGAGCACCTCAAGGGTTAGATTGACCTTAGCGGGAGAAAGAAGGGTAATAGACCTCATTCAGAATTTTATTCCATAAAGGGAAAAATGAATACTATATTAGTTGTTTAATCTTGATTTACAAGAAGAAATTTCTAAAGAATCACGGTAATTGATAAGCATACTATCAATCAGCGCGCTAAGATTGCTCACCACGGTCAAACGGGGCTATCGGTCTTTTATATGATATCCGAGGACAGCTAACCCTAAGATAATAAATAGAATTGTTTTAGATATCAATCATCACATGCATTGGAGGTACGATCCGCCTGGAACGCTCCCGGATCCCCTATTACTTCCTGACTTAGAGCACAACGGATGACTCCATCAGCATAGACGGCAAAATCTCTTCTGCCCGTTTTACGCGCACTGGTCATCGAAGCTTTCCAGCCGTACTCGGCTTGCAGCGTTAAGGGGTCAGTAGCATCAACATCCGATGCAAATCGGATACAATACCCTGCTTTTGGGTCAACGCAGTCCGCTAAAGCACCTGTTGATACGGCACCTTCAAAAGTACTGTCTACAAGAGAATCCTCCTCTGTGCAATTGCCACCGGATGGAGGACAGCGGAGAGTTCCGCCTGTGGTTATGTTGCCAATTTGGCTGGTGTAATTCCTCAATCCATCATCATCCAGGTCCTGCTCAAAATACAAAGATTCTCCGTCTCTTAAAGTTTGCATAGCCTTTCTTGTATTGGCCTCGTTGGCCGAGAACCTGGCTACGAATAGTTTGGGAATAGCTATGGCAAGTAGAATGCCTATGATTAAAGCCACAATCAAAAGCTCGATGATGGTAAAACCGGTCTGGTCATTTCCGGTATTCAGACTAAGCATCCTTTAACCTCCTTTATACTCGTAATACTAAAACCTATTTTAGGAGGAAAATAATAGCTATTGGACACTGGTCGAATTGACTGGCCGGAAATAGTTTTAGTAAATACTGAAAGTTATAACTTTGGTTAATCCAATCCTAGGGAAAAAGCCCTAGGCAATCTTAAACTGTGATGACGGTTTTTTAAAGTTCCTCATTTATGATAATACCAGACGTTTCGGCTTTTATTCTTTATATCTTGTATTAGCTACTCTCCCCTCGGTCTAGGGAAAAATCCAAAGACATCTTAAGGCCCCGCAAGTTTATTTCTGTTTTGCGCAACCTATCATTATCCTTATTAAATTTAAACGTCATTATTAAACTAAACCCTTTACTCCCTGGTTCCGGATTATTCTTCTTAAGTTTGTAAGCATAGATGAGGCTTCTCGTATCATCCGATTCCTCGGTAGAATAGGGCTTACCCAAAACATCCAAGACCTGCTCTTCACGGGGGATCTCGACAGTATCTCTTGCCTGGAATCTTGATCCCGCTCTCCGCCTTGCTTTATCTATCTCCGCTTCACCCAGTGAAGCGAGCATCCTTGCCAGTAAAGGTTTAGAGAGATATTTCAGGAAACGCTCCGGAAAGCTGATTTGTCTTAACCTGTCATCCACGAAAACCATAGAGATGGGAATATCAAAGTTTTTTTCCTCATAATTCGAGTTACGGTACTGTTTTTCCATTACATATTCCCACAACTTTCCCTCCCCGGTTTCTTTCCGAGACATCGGCGGGCTATTCATAAGCCAAGTAACATCTTTGGTTAGAAGGACTGGGTTTAAAAATATCAAAGTTAGCTTATCCTCTTCCACTATCTGGAAATAACTGTTGAAAGCAGATAACTGCCTCTTAACTTGTAGAAGCCTTAGATATACACATCCGGTCGCTAATAAGGTCAGAGACAAAAACAAAATCAAGAGAAATTTGAAACTTACCCGCATTTTTGTTGGCTGAATTTAGGGAGATATTATGTCGAAAATCAACTATTAAAATTTATTTTACCCATCCTAGCCGCGATATCGAAATTGATACAGGACTGCGGCCAGCAGAGAATACATACCATCACTATATTTCTAGACCCGCATCACACTCTGATTTTTGTCTCTTATTTCCCTAAATAGACACGGTATATAATTTAAACGGGAGTAACCCCAATTATTAGGATTACTCCCGTTCTCTTAAAGGAGGATGGAGGATGACCTGTTAAGCTATAAATTTAAGTTTATATTTAAAAATAAAGTATTTTACTTTAAATGTCAAGTGGTAATTTTTTAAGAAATTTTCGATTGAAAATCAACAACATAGGATAGTATCCGTCTTATTCGTATAACTCAATCGATGAAAAGCCCAAGTCGATAAAGTGGTAATCCGGTTATACATAACCAATAACCATCAGTTATTTCTTTAATGGACAGGGCTCGTACTAGAATGAAGCCAAAACCTAGGGACTCCAAGGATCATAGCTTATCTTATGTATCCTTTCTAGGGAAAAAGCTACCGAACGCGTAAGCTTTTCTCCGTATTCGGCTATCCATTCGGGTGGCGCCGCGTAGTAAAAGTAGTCGAGCGTCATCCATTCTCCGCCGGTTATTATCCCACCGTCTACAACATCTACCAGGAAACCGGTCATATCGCCTCCATCCATTGCATTTATCACTCGACAATCGGCATATGAATGTGCCTCCTCGAGAATGGGACTACCCGTCACTCCCAATTTATACCGTATTTTTTTTAGCTTTTCTCTTTCTCTGCCTGTGTAAAAACCAAAGTTCCTTACCAATTGAAGCTGTCCCTTGTTCAGCAAATGAACGGCAAATGCTCTGCTATTGATTATAAACTCATGAGTAAAATTTCCCTTCCATATTCCGACAATAAGTCTAGGAACATCGTGAACGATCGATGCCGTGATCACAGTCACGGCAATCTGCGCGTTCACTTTGCCCTGCCAAGAACTTGTGATAGCGACTACAGGAGCGAGAGACCAAAATATTCCGGCAACTGATGCCCCTTCTTGTTTGCTCATAATTATTCCCTTCAGATACTAGCACATATACTAACAGCCAGAAGAATAATTTTAAAGTGGCACTCTTTTGGGTAGAATTTTATTCTAAAAAACATATTTAACTTTAGCTTCCCACCTAGCAGGGTTTTAAATGTCTTCAAAAAACAGTCAAGGCTCATTCTGTTCGGAACTTTCCTTGGACATAAAAGAGCAAATGTTTGGCACTGTCCCCAGGGTAGATGTATGGTTTTTAATAGAATATAACCAAACCTGGGCTAAAAAGGCATTTTTAGCAAGTGCTATTCCAGAGATGGTGAAGAAGCGTATCTCCGAACATCTAAATTCTATACCCAATTCTCGTCTGCAACTGATCAAGCGTCAGAAAGGTAATGAACAAGGATTAAAATTTTATATCGGGGTGTCTGACGAGCTCGAACCTAGGCTATTTGAATTAAACCTCAAAAGCTATGAAGACATACTTGATTTAAGTATCCCGGAAATCATTTCAGGCAGTTCCTTTTCGAGGGGCCAGCCCATTTTCCTGGTTTGCACCCATGGCACGCATGACCAGTGTTGCGGAAGATTTGGTGTCCCCGTCTACATAGAAGCGACAAGACTGGAGAACGGTTACTTGACATGGCAATGCACACACTTAGGGGGTCATAGGTTTGCAGCAAACTTATTATGCCTTCCTCACGGCATATACTACGGTCGGGTCCGGGCAAGTAATGTGTCTACAATAATTAAGGACTATCAGAACCAGTGTATCTCTCTTGATATGTACAGAGGACGTTCCTGTTATAACTCCGATGTCCAGGCCGCAGAATATTTTTTGAGAATTAACACCGGCATTAGAATAATCCGCTATTTTCGGTTTATACGAATGCAAAATATAGACAGAGAAAACTCCATATTTGAATTTATATCCCTAGCCGATGAGAAAAAGCATATACTTACCATTCACAGAAGTCAGTTTGCCTTGGAAAACTATACTAGTTGCCAGGATGACGCTAAAAGTACCATAGCGCAGTATAAGCTAATCGAGCACAAAATGTTATAGGATCTCTACTTACCGCCACCAAACAGGTATCCCTCTTTCATCAAGCTCGCCGGTAAATAACGGATCGGTATTTTGAGCAATCTAAGAAGGGTAAAACCACAGCCGGTAAAGGCTCTAATAATCCTCTCTTGGCTATAGGGTTTGAACACAAAAGCAGTACCCAGAAGCTTACCCCATATGTTATCCTTCACCGGAGAATTAAAAAAATAACCGTTAGGTTTAAGATAACTAGCCAAATTCTTTATGGTGTCTTCAGGATAGACGTACTCCAAAACCCCACAGGTGACGACCAGGTCAAATTGGTTATTAGCAATTTCCGGAATAGGTTTACTGGCATTGGCAATGAACGTTTTTACTGAGTTAGTCAATCCTTTATTCTTTAGAGTAATTTTTAACTCTTCAATCATATTTTGATTTAAGTCGAAAGCCACAATTTCAGCTTTTGGAAATCGTCTCAATATGGCTAGTGTAAATTGGCCTGTCCCTGCTCCAGCGTCCAAGACTTTTATTTCCTTGTCCTCCGGAAAAGGCAGTTGTTTCACAAAAAAATCGTAAGCCCTCTTAGTGCCATTTAGGTAAAGACCCATGTCATAGATCTTTGCCAGTCTGGAGTACAACTCATTATGGTTCATGTTGTATGGAGAATCTGTTTAAATTTAGCTTAACCCGAAAAAAATTGCTTTATTATAACACAAACTTCTCATCTCGCTACCACTGTTTAATAATAGTTGTTAGTAAATACAGATTTACATACGATGAAGTCACTCGGCGTAAAAATTCATTTGAAAAAGCGACCCGCCATTTAGCAGTTCAGCAGAAATTTAGGTCCGTATATAGACATAAGCTATAGTACTAAAGTTATAAGATCTTCCCGTAATCAGTAGTTTTTTCACCCAAAAATCCTACCAAGGTCTAATTTATATAAATCCAGATTGAATTTATGGTATTGCTAAAAGAGAATCAATATGAAAGAAAGGATTATCCGTACGAACAACCGATGTCAAAAATGCGACGGATTCCTTATATTCGAGGTTAAAGAATCAGACCAGGATAAGAATGGGAATAAGATAATCTGGGGAACCTGGCTATGCACGGTTTGTGAGGGGAAGGAATCCGGGCTACTGGTCAGTTATGAGGAGATAACTAAGAAAAAAGAAGTAACGATCTTGTAAATAGGACTAATCTCGACCACCATCCTCCAAAGGGCAAGTTCATGAAAAATATTCAGGGCTTGCCCTTAATTTTTTATATCAAAATCTTTCAAGTTTTCAGTAGTAGCGATTTGCTTTCGGCGCCTCTAGGAGACACACATGGTTTCCATACAGTCCTTTCTTCCGCTCGTTTTGAATAGCTTTATCACCTGGTGACGGTAAATGGGCTCATCCAAGAATAAATCAAGGCTTTTTCACAACCCTGAATACAGAATCAGCGCTTGAAAAATATAGATTGCCGTCCGGGCATGTAATGACATCCAGTAATCCGCCCAACTCATCCTCCACCAGGAAGCTACTTATGCTTCCTACCTGGTCCAGGTTTTCTCCGGTTAGTTCAATCCTCTTTATTTTCCCTTCAGTTCCTCCATCAAAATAAACGAAGAAGAGATCGTTAAGGAACTCCGGATATTGGTCCCCCGTATAAAAAGTAATACCGGTGGGAACTATAGGAGGGGAAAAGCGTATGATCGGACCGATGAACTCAGTATCGGTATCTCCACAGGATAATTTGGGCGCCAACCGTAGTTTCCCCCGGCGATTATTCTATTTATCTCATCGTCGCAATTCGGCCCGTTCTCGGTAGCATAAATGACCCCCGTAGCCGGATGAAAGGTAAAATCAAAACTATTTCTCAGCCCAAGAGCAAAGATTGGAGAGTCAAGAAAGGGATTATCTGCAGGTATCGTACCATCCGGATTATACCTTAGGATTTTACCCGCCAGGGAGTCAAGGCTTTGGGAATTAGCAGGATTGGAGACATCCCCTATAGTCACGTAAAGCTTTCCATCTGGTCCAAACCCTACGTTCCCCCCAATATGTATATCAGCCGCAGGAAGGTCATCAATGATCACAGTCTCCTGAGTACCCAGGTTATTTAAGTCTGTAAAACGCAGTACCCGGTTTCGGCGAGGTTGGGGATGGGTATGGAAAACGTACACGAGACCATTCCTGTCAAACTGGGGGTGAAAGGCTAGCCCTATTAAACCATTCTCGCCGTTAATAGATACGGGAACAGCAGCAAATGGTGTGGGGAGTAAGACACCGTCTCGTATAATGCGTATATTTCCAGTTCGAAGCTCATTAAAAAAGATTCTCCCATCCGAAGCACAGGCCAAAGTAACCGGAAAATCTAAGCCACCCAAAACCAGTTCTACCTCAAGAGCTCCATTTGAGGGCGGTGTTCCTCCCCCACTCCGGCCACAGTTCAATATCAGAATAAGTGTGGTAATACTAGCGATAGAGGCTAGAATTTTGAACCTTTTCCCGTTTACCACTACCCAAAGATAGGAAAAAGACCCCTTGCACCACATTGGATAGCTCATGCCTTCAGCCTCATCATTAACTCAATTGTAACACAAGTATAACAATGAAAATCTAGATTATGACAACGTAATAAATTCTTGATAAGCCGCAAAATGTACCTTATAATCTCAAAAAATTATGAGAGAGGTGACTACTCGATGAAACTAAAAGATAAAGTGGCTCTTATTACCGGCGGAAGTCTAGGACTGGGAAAAGCAACCGCTATTCTTTTTGCCAAGGAAGGGGCAAAGGTAGTAATTACAGGACGAACCGAGAAAACCTTGAAGGACACCTTAGAAGAAGCGAGAAAAGAGGGTTTAACTATAGATTATATCGTCAGCGATGTCTCAAAAGAGGAGGACTGCAAAGCGGCTGTAGATTATACTATAAACAAATACGGCCGTATCGATATTCTTTTTAATAACGCTGGGATCCTCCATGTGGCCACGACGCATGAGACGCCGACGGAAATATGGGACAAGACATTCGCTATAAACGTGAGAGGAACATATTTAATGTCCAAATACACCATTCCTCACATGCTGAAACAGGGAAAGGGATGCATCGTGAATAATTCTTCAGTACTGGGTCTTAAAGCTGTGCCCGCTGTCGCCGCATATAATGCCACGAAAGGAGCTATAACCCAGCTTACCAGAAGCATGGCGCTGGAGTATTCGGACAAGGGAATCCGCGTAAATGCAATCTGTCCTGGAACAATTGTGACCCCGCTAGTCGAAGGTCTGTTTGACCAGACTGAAGATAGAAAGGCCACCGAGGAGCTTTTTAAATCCTTCCACCCAATCGGACGATTAGGAAGACCGGAAGAGATTGCTCATGCCGTGCTTTTCCTGTGTGATGATAACGTGGGATTCATGACCGGTTCTATGCTTTCTGTGGATGGAGGCTGGATTGCCAGGTAATTTTGATAACTAGATAAGCAATTTCTCAAATTCACTTCCAGTCGCCTTTGTGAATAAAATATGTTCTATAGACAAGAAATTCTTCTATTAGAATAAGGAGGTAAGAACAATGAGACTCGAAGGAAAAACCGCTTTAATTACCGGAGGAGGAGAAGGCATAGGCAAAGCCACTGCCCTTCTTTTCTGCAAAGAAGGAGCCAAGGTTGGAATCACCGGAAGGACAAAAGAGAAGCTCGATGAGGTAGTAAAGGAAGCCGAAGGAAAGGGTGAGATTATCGCTCTTCCCGGCGATGTTTCTAAAGAAGATGACGTAAAAAGGATAGTAGATGAATTCGTCAAAAGATTCAAGAAAATTGACATACTCTTCAATAATGCCGGAGTTCTTGAGGCCGGAAACGTGATTACAACTTCTGTAGAATCTTGGGATAAAATAATAAACATCAACGTAAAAGGAACTTTCTTGATGAGTAAGTGCGTGGTTCCTCACATGATAACAAATGGAGGCGGTGCTATCATAAATAACTCCTCAGTTGCCGGGTTCATCGGTTGCCCAAACGTTGTCGCCTACAATACATCGAAAGGGGCAATAATGCAGTTCACTAGGAGCCTGGCCATGGACCACGCAAAACAAGGGATTCGCGTAAACACAATCTGTCCCGGATTCATAAAAACCAAGATGAACGAGGATTTCATCGATGATCATTCACCCGATGCACAGAAGAAGCTCGATGAAATAGCCGCTCAAATCGTTCCCATGGGAGGTAGAGGAGAGCCGATTGACATAGCCTATGGAGTCCTTTATTTAGCGAGCGATGAAGCCAGATACGTCACCGGCACCCAGCTTGTAATAGACGGTGGCTGGACAACGTACTAAGTTATAATCACTAGGCAAGAATAGCTTCAGCTACAGGGTTCACAGAGAAATTTATTTTTAATTAGCTCTCTTCTCTGTGTCCTCTGTGGCCAAAAGGTCTCTTCCATCTCCTAGTCTACATCCCGGGGCTAAGCCTAACACAAATCTTTTTGGGTGCACCGACAGTATTTATGGAATCTAAATTAGAAGAGGATGCAGGAGTTTCTCTAATTGATACCATCTAAAATGGCCTGATGCTCTATGGCAATCTTATCTAATGCCTCTTTCGAAGACATGGAACCGGTGACGGCCAAATGAATGTACTTCTGATAGATATCAAGTAGTTGTGGATATTCGACCAGGTGCCAGTAATCTTTCACCCGGCTCATGGAAATCGGGAATATAGAATTATAAGGGGTGGCTTTAGCATATTCCGGAGAGTTCAGGATATCAACCCGTCCGGTCTGACCGCCGCCACGAACCCATTTCCATTGATTCTCATCACTCATAAACCATTCGAGGAATTTCCAGGCTTCATCCACATTTCTTGAATACTTAGAGATGCTGATCCCCTGTCCTCCTACCGAGTTGTATTGCCGGAATTTACCGTCAGAACCCTTTTCACCGGGCAAGGGTGCAAACCCTATCTTCTCCGCAAACTTGTTAATCTTCGGGTCACTGTAAGCGCTGAAGAAGTAATACCAGTTAATAGCCATAGCCACCATCCCTTTGCTAACGGCTTCATTAACTTCATCATAATACCACTCGGACGCACCCGGAGGGCTATAATTAAAGAGACCCTTATAATACTCCAAGGCGGCGACAGAAGCTGGCGAATTGATGACTCCCACCGCTCTCCTTGTTTCCGGATTCCACAACTCGCCGCCAAAGGACCATAAAACGTTGTTGAAAGCACTGGTAACCGCATCGTAGTCACTGCTACCGTACATAGCAATGCCATACAAGTTTTGGTTGGGTCGGGTGAAGAATACGGCAATGTCTTTCAACTGGTCATAAGTCTCCGGGACAGACAACTCGTAGCCATACCTGGCCTTGAAGGCAGCCATTTCCTTTGGATCTTCAAATAAATCTTTCCGGTAGGCCAAGCCCATGGCGTCTTGATTGATCGGAAGTGCATAGATGTTCGTAGACCCCTCCGGATATTCAGCATACATTTGCAAAGCGCGTGAACTGTAATCGGTAGCCTTTATCTTGGTGCTCTTCTCCAGGTACGGATTCAACAACACGACTTGCCCCTGGGAAGCAAACTCGCTCATAGACTGACTGTCAAACACAACCAGGTCATAGCTACCCTTCTCTTGAGCGAAATCGGATGCTATGGCGTCATGCCATTTCGCCCATGGGAGTAACTCGCCATGGATAACCACACCAGTTTGTTCAGTGTAATCCTGGCTCATTTGTATCAAATAATCACCCAAGACGCCGGTATGCCAGACTACTCGTAGTTCAACAGGTCCACCGGTATCTTTTTGTGCGGTAGCCACGACACTTAGAACCGTCGTAACCATTAGGAATACCATAGTTAGATATGTTGTGCGCATATTGAACTCCCCTTATATAGACGGAATTGGACTAAGACGGTAACTATTAATCTTAAAAACCAACATCAAATTGTCCTACGCCGTTCCCGTGGTCTATTCCTCTTCTCCCTATCTATCCGTGATTATCTCACAGAGAAATAGTTCGTGTCAACAAATAATTTATCAGGGTTTGTAGGTGTTAGGATATATACACAGATAAACCAAAATCGCACACATGTTGCATATTCACAAAAATAATGGTATTGGTTAATCGTAGGTTTAAATCCCCGGTCTAAGCCGTCTCTTCGAGAAAGCAGCATGAAAGTAAGGATTAAAGCACGAGGGATATCAGGGTTAGCGGTTTCCGGCTTAGCCATACTATTCGTGCTTTCTCTAAGCTTCCATAACCATGCCCTTAATATTGGCATGGTTGATAAAAAGATATCTCAATCCCAGCCCGCTAACCCGCATATATCCAACGAGTTCTGTTCGGGATGCCGTCTTAATGGAAAATTTAAACCTCAAGACCGGGTTGCCGGTCTTGCTCATAAGCTTTCAGAAATAGTAATAAGCTTCTCGGACCTTAATGTTTTACTCCCGTATTTATCTTTAGCATCAAAGAAATCCACCCGTTCACCCCCAGTTATCTAAACTCCCAACACAATACCAGAACTAAAAACCATCTATTTCAACCGGCTATTTCGCTAGCCAGAAATCACTTTTTTGGAGGTGAATTATGAGGATTAATAGGTTTATTGCCCTATTTTTCTTTGGCATGTTTCTTTTTCCCCTAATTATTCAAAAAGAGGCATGGGGTGAGGAAAGGGATGATATAAAAAAGCAAATGCAAGAACTCCGGCAGCAGATGGAGGCCATGCAGAAAAAATTGGAGGAGCTTGAAGAGAAAAACAGAATGCTGGAGGAAGAAGCGAAGAAACAAAAAGAGGAAAGAGAGGTCGAAAAAGCGATTACTGAGGCAGTACCCGCACCACCCCGAGAAGGGTATCTTCAACGGGTCATCCAGAGCCTTAACCCGGATATAAGCGTTATTGGGATATTCACCGCAGCTTATTTCTCTGAGAATGACCCTATTATCCATGCAGAAAATGACCCGGAGAATACCGGTATTAATCTCCAAGAAATCGAGATTGGTTTTCAGGGGGTTATAGACCCTTATTTTAGGTTTGACAGTTTCTTTTCCATAGGACGTGACAGTTTTGAAACTGAGGAAGCCTACGCCACTACCCTACTTTCCCTTCCTCTAAACTCTCAGGTTAGAATTGGTTTGATGCGGGCTAAATTTGGCCGGATTAACTTGCAGCACAGACACAGTCAGGACTTCGTGACACTTGCCCTTCCCGCTGCTGATTTCCTTGGAGAACATCTAAACCCGGTGGGGATAGAATTTAATTTTCTTGCTCCACTTCCTTGGTTTATGGAATTAACCGCTTCCGTAAACAGTGCAAATGGTTTGGAGACACCTACTTTTGCTCCTGATGAGGATGCAAACAACCTAGGCAGGCTCCTTTACATATTCCACCTGGCAAACTTCTTTGAAATCACAGAGGCTCTATCCCTGAGCCTGGGCGGTTCTTTCGCCACTGGTTCCAACGGTACAGAACCGGGCAACCGCTCGAATCTTTATGGTGTCGACTTGTTTGCCAAATACCGTCCCCTGAAAAACAATCCTTATCAAGAGGTGTGGCTGCAGTCTGAGTTCATGTATCTGCAAGCGGAATCAGAAGAGGGAGACTTAGATAATTGGGGAGCTTATGCACAGCTTGTTTATCGCTTTGCCAAGAGGTGGAATGCAGGGTTTAGGTTTGATTTTGTAGATACGGATACTCCGGTTACACCGATGGAAGAGGAAGAACTGGAAGGGTCGAGTTTGCTGCGTGTCATGAGGAGTGAAGAGGGAGAAGAAGAGGAGAGTATGCTCGGACTTTTAGGAAAGGAGCTTAGATACGCCGTCATGCTTACTTTTAACCCCACTGAGTTTTCAAGGATTAGGCTCCAGTACGAATTTGACGACCCCGATTTTGCCGATAGCTTCCACGCTGTTTTCCTTCAATTTCAATACTCGCTCGGTGCCCACGGAGCCCATCCGTTTTAAAAACTTTAGGAAAGGAGGTAGGCTTCATGAAAACACAAAAATTTCTTCAATCTCTTGCTTTACATTTTTGTTTAGCTTTGCTTGTAATAGCATTCTCATTATTCGCTTCCGCCATAGATGCATTAGCGAAAGTAAAAGTAGTTGCGTCTCTTCCCACCTTTGCAGCTATTACTAAGGAAATAGGAGGAGATAAAGTTGAGGTAGAAAGCCTTGCAAAAGGTTACCAGGATCCTCACTTTGTAGATGCAAAACCGAGCTATGTCCTGAAGCTTAACAGAGCTGACCTGCTTATATATAACGGTTTGGACTTGGAAATAGGCTGGCTTCCCCCGCTTATTACCGGGTCAAGGAATTCGAAAATCACTTCTACAAATTCACCCGGTAATCTTAACGCCTCAACCCTAATTTCAAACATCCTCGAAGTACCGACTATGCGGGTTGATAGAAGTATGGGAGATATACATCCTGGTGGAAACCCTCACTATATCCTTGACCCAAAAAATGGAATTGCTGTTGCAAACGGGATTGCTGAGAGATTAAAGGAGATAGATCCTAAAAACTCTTCCTACTATGACCAACGTCTTAAAGACTTTGTAAAACGCCTTAACGCAAAGGCCAAAGAATGGGAAGAAAAACTCGCTCCTTACAAGGGTACTAAAATTGTTCCCTATCATAAGAGCTGGAATTATTTCTCTGATTGGGCCGGATTTCAGGAAGTAGGCTATGTAGAGCCAAAGCCGGGGATTCCACCTTCACCTTCATATGTAGCCGATCTAATCAGAAAAATACAGGGAATGAATGTTAAGCTTGTTATAGCAGAATCTTACTATCCCCAAAAAGTGCCAGCCCTTATCGCGCAAAAGGCGGGGGCTTCTTTTCTTGTTCTGCCAGCACAAGTAGGTGGAGGTGATGGAATAAATACGTATTTCGACCTTCTTGATGCGATTGTAAACGATGTTACATCCAAATTAGAAAATATGAAGCAAGCAGTTAATTCTTCTAATCTTGCAGGAGGCTAAGAAAGTCAGGATTCTTGGTGGAAACTTGCTAAATCTCTAGGGAGCTCCCTTGATATCCTTTCCTTCCAAAAGAGGCAATCAATAGAACTCCCGAATCTCTTTGACTCATGGACTAAAGGAGACTTAAAAAATGAATTTACCTTATCTTGTAAAGTTAGAAGATGTGGCAATCGGCTATGATAAAACTGGATTTTTAGATTCCATAAATCTTTCAATTCAACACGGCCAGTTCTGGGGAATAATTGGTCCAAATGGTGGTGGGAAAACGACTTTACTGAAGACCATCGTGAGACTTATACCGCCTGTAGCAGGAAAAGTGCACTATAGGGAAGGCAAGCCTTTGATATTTGGATATGTTCCACAACGGGAGAAATTTGATCATATATTTCCAATCTCCGTTGCCGAGTTTGTGGCTATGGGAAGGTACATACGAATCCCCGTTGGCAGAAGTATTAAAAAAGAAGACCGAAAGATTGTGAGTTATTGCCTTGAGCAGGTTGAAATTCCTCATTTGAAGGATCGTCCATTTAGGTCGCTCTCAGGAGGTGAAAAACAGCGTTCACTTATTGCGCATGCCCTCGCCGGGGAACCCGATGTACTGATTCTTGATGAACCTACGGCTTCAATGGATATTAAAGGCGAAACTGCCATAATGGAATTGATAGAAAAAATAAAAGAGAAAGATAATCTCACTGTTCTTATGGTCAGTCATTTTTTAAACAAAGTTGCCGAATTTGCCGATCATGTTGTTGTGGTTGACAAAGATAGCGGCGTTTTTAGTGCAGGAACCACGGCGGAAGTTCTAAGAGATGAGACTTTAAGTAGGATTTTTGGACTGGATTTAACCATAGAGCAGGTTGCTGGCAAGATACGTATATACACAGCGGTTGGAGGCAGGGACAGATAAAGTCTAGATAGTCATAGGAGATAATATGGATACTTCATCGTTTGGGGAGTTCATAAAAAGTTACTTTCTCTGGCGCGACCCAATGATTGTTGGAGCTGTGTCAGGGGCAATATGCGGATTCTTGGGGGTTTATGTGGTTCTACGCCGGATTGTTTTTGTAGGTGCAATGCTCTCTCAGGTTTCAAGCTTTGGTGTGGTTCTTGCCTTTTATATAGGCGGATTCTCCGCTTTTAGTTCCCTCGGTTCTATGATTGATCCCTTTGCTTTATCTTTGATTATGACTGCGTTGGCCGCTCTCTTTTTTGCTCTAAAGAAGGATTTTCTTCGTATAAGCCAAGAAGGAGCAATAGGGTTTGGGTATCTACTCACTTCTGGAGCTGTAGTAATTATAGGCAACCTCATTACACATGAAGCCCATGACATCGCCGACATCCTTTTTGGAAGCGCTGTCGTTGTGGACCCAAAAGAGGTTTACATTGTGCCTGGTGTAGCCCTTTTTTGCATCCTCATTCACTTGCTATTCTTTAAGGATTTTATATTTGTCTCTTTCGATCCTGAAACAGCACAGCTATTTAAATACCCGGTAAGGGTTCTAAACACAGTTTTATTACTTACCGTTGGGATTGTAATAGCAATTACAACACGAGCACTTGGAGCACTGCCAGTCTTTGGGTTAACTGTTCTTCCTTCTCTTACCGCACTTTTTTTAACTGAGAGGCTGAAGTTGGTTTTTATATTCTCGGCTTTAATTGGAGTCGTATCAGCAGTGCTTGGTTATTATTTTTCTTTCGTTATATCCATTCCAACAGGCGCTTCAATAACTACCTGTGCGTCTTTATTTTTTATTCTCGGAATAGGTTGGCGAGAAGTAAGACATTTAATATAGACCCGCTTAGATTAGAGAGAACTATATGTTAATTCTGCGAATCTTGTTTAAAAATACTCTGCTGCCACCGGTTTTATTATTCGCCTCCGTTCTTTCAACGACATGCGGTAAGTACGAGGAAGTAAAAGAAAATCTCAAATTTGCCTTCCCCGATTACGTCAAATGCGGTGTAGTAAAAGTTGTTGATGGCGATACATTTCACTGTCAACTTTCTGATAGACGGATAGAAAAGATTAGATTGACTGGCATTGAAATACCGGAATCCATCGATAATGAGGCCACAAACTTTACTAAGTCTTATCTAAGAAGAGGAACACCTGTTAAGCTTGAGTTCGATTCGGAAACCAGAGATAACTATGGGCTCATTTTAGCGTATGTTTATTTACCCGGCGAAAAAATGCTAAACGCACTCCTTATTCAAGAAGGATATGCCAAAATTAACACCAATACACCCAACATAAAATTTAAGGACCCCTTTCTAACATTAGAGACCGAGGCAAGGACACCAGGTAAGGGATTATGGAAAAAAGAGTGAAAGCTTGTACTATGAATATAACTAACTTAAGTTTTATTTTTCCCACAAGATTAAAGTAATAAAAGAATAAAGTAGAAAATATGTATAATATGGTAAAAGATCAAACAATAGCTAATCGGAGTCCGAACCTAAAATGGATGGAAGCACGGAGGATACAAAGCCAATAAGCGGGCACGTAGGCTAAGGGCAGAGATTTCAAAAGGTCTTTAAACTCCCATTTGGATTGGTTATCCAAACCTATCTAACTAAAGTTTGATATCCATTAAAACTAAAGTAATACAATCTCAAAGAAATTGAGCCATAAGCCCCATTGACTTGAAGCTTCTAGGAATGAAAATTATCATGTTTAAAACTATGCGAAGTTTATATGGATTGACATAGTCTGGAAAGAAATATTAGAAAAATAGAGAGATAGGTGAGAAGATGAAACAATTATTGCAAAAGATATTCGGCAACAGCTCTGCTCCGGAAACCAGTAATCGGGTGATAACGGTCGTGTCCGGCCTGCCCCGTTCCGGCACTTCAATGATGATGAAGATGCTGGAAGCAGGGGGGTTACCCATTTTGACCGACAATATACGCGAGGCTGACTCTGACAATCCCAAAGGATATTATGAGTTTGAACGGGTGAAAAAGCTCAGCAAAGGCGACTTAGAATGGCTCGAAGAAGCCCAGGGAAAAGTGGTCAAGATAATTTCTGAGCTATTAAAATATCTGCCATCCAAATACGAATATAGGGTCATCTTTATTCACCGAAAGATGGAAGAGATCCTGGCCTCTCACAAGAAAATGCTCGAAAACCGAGGTATATCAGATGATGGAATATCTGATGAAGAAATGGCACGTTTATTTAATATGCACCTCCAGAAAGTGGAGGACTGGCTCCGTACACAGCCCAATATCTCCGTTCTAAACGTTGATTACAACCGCCTCCTGGTCAACCCCCAGCCGTATATAGAAGAGATCAATCGTTTTTTGGGCTATAATAAGCTCAATATCGACAGGATGGCCGAGGTAGTTGACCCAAACCTTTATCGCAATCGTAAGTAGGGAAATCGTAATCAGCCGGGTGAATATTAGGTTAAATATCAAATTAATATAGTTCTTTCTCACGTGGAATTTACCCGGATGAGGGTTAACAATGCCCCTCAGGACCTGGCATCAAGAAAGCTCTCCGGCTTAAGGTGCTTCGATAAAAAACCCATAAATCGTGTATGCATGTCACACAGGTCATTTGCCACTTAGAGCAGGTTTAGCGAATAAAGAGGCCTATATATCAAATAACTCTCCTCATCTAGCTAGCCAGGTCATTCTTGCCCCTACTCCCTCTCTTATCTCTTATCCGATGCCCACTTATCGAGAAAGCAGTAAAAGTCTTACTTACTTGACTAGGGGCAAACATTCATGATATAAATTGACTACCCTGATTAGATGGAAGGGATAGCGACGTCTTAATAATTAGCTTTAAATTTTGATGAAATCAATCAAAGTCGATTGATTTTAATGAAAAATAATAGTAAAGTGTAGAAAACATAAAACTTAAAGTAATTAATGAAATCAAGAATCGAATTGCCGATAATCCGTAAGGAATTAGTTTTAATTCACGATTTAAACCTCACCCACCAACTCTTCAATCTCGTCGAGGATAGTTATGGTGTTATTATACGGAAATTAATCAGGCTTAGCAGATTCTTAGAAGAATAAATGCGTGAACTTAGATATGACCCCATCAGAAACAGGTGGGTAATAATATCAACCGAACGCTCGAGAAGACCGAGTGACTACACCCTTGACCGGAATCAACCCAATAACACCGAGAGAACAGTCGTTTCATGCCCTTTCTGTGAAGGCTCAGAGGGTAAAACCCCACCGGAAATTTTTGCCATAAGACAAGGGAGTCCCAATTCGCCAGGGTGGAAAGTAAGGGTCGTACCCAATAAATTCCCCGCACTCCAGATTGAGGACAACGCTTTTAGATACGGAATGGGAATATTCGACGTCGTAAGCGGGGCTGGGGCTCACGAAGTGATCATCGAAACCCCCCATCATGACCAGGGACTTGCCGACCTGGACTTAAACTGGATAAAAGACGTATTAATTGCCTTCAGAGAAAGGATAACCGACCTATTTCGGGACCCTAGGCTTAGGTATGTATTAATATTCAAAAACCACCGGGCGGAAGCCGGTGCATCACTCTTTCACACCCACTCTCAACTTATAGCCACGCCAATGGTTCCCCCTGTGGTGAAACAAGAACTGATCGTCTGCCGGGAGAATTACAGGAGTAAAGAAAGATGCTTCATTTGTGACCTCATAAAACAGGAAATCGAATTTGAAAAAAGAATCGTTTATGACACCAACGGCTACGTAATCTGGACGCCGTTTGCCTCCAGTTTTCCCTTTGAGACCTGGATAATCCCCAAAAGCCATCTCCATGACTACTCTAAGCTGAGCGATAGGGAACTCCTGGACCTGGCGCTCGTGCTCAAGCTTAACCTCATCTCGCTCAAGAGGCTTTTAAATGACCCTCCTTATAACTTCGTAATCCACACCGCACCACCGAAATTCAGCCGTCCAGGCCATCCCGAACACTGGGATTCAATTGAGTTTGATTTTCATTGGCACATCGAGATAATACCTCGCCTCACCACCATAGCCGGGTTTGAATGGGGGGCTGGCTTTTTCATAAACCCTACCCCTCCGGAGGCGGCGTCCGATTATCTAAGAGAAGAAATAAGAAGGAATTTTGAACAGGGGGAGAGAATAAATTAAGATTGCTCTTGACATATAAAGCAAACAACTTTATTTTTTTAGCGAAAATTAATTAATTTACTTAAATGCTTATATCAGTCCTGAAAAAATATATATGGGTTGTTAACCTCATACTAATAGTTGGGATCTCTTATACACTAGCCCAAATAGTGAATGACAGAATAAAAGGAGGTCTATCGAACACAAAGCCCGGGACTACTACATCTTCAGAAAGCAAAGGCCAAAAACTCAAACAATTAAACTCACGAAGCTCCTACGAAATAATTTTAAAGAGGAATATATTCGGACTACAGAGCACCACATCGGGCAACTCTTTAATACAGGATGCACCTCAAACCACGCTCAACCTCGAATTGCTTGGCACCGCCATCGAGCCGGGGGAGAGGTCCATAGCCATTATAAAAAACTTGGATACGAATAAAGTTAGGGGCTACCTGGAGGGAGAGCTAATTGATATAATCCAATCGGAAAGGGTAAAACTGGCAAAGATCGAAAACTGCAGGGCGCTGGTAGAGCGCAGCGACGGCGCAGAAACCATAAGATGCAAAAAAGATTTGGACGAAAATGCATCTTCAGACAACAAATCTAGATTAGGCCAAGTATCCGCACTGGATAGGAGTTCGATCGTGAGCAGCCGCAGTGCAGTCTTACCCAAGAGCGAAGCTGAAGGCATAAAGGAGGTCAACGAGGGTGAATATGAAATCGACCGCAAAATGCTGGATGAACTCCTAAGCGACCCAAATCAGCTTCTAACCCAAGCCCGGGTTATTCCCCAGGAAGACGGCCTTCGGTTCTTCGCTATAAGGCCAAATAGCATTTTCTTCATGATCGGACTCAGAAATGGCGATATATTGCACAAGATAAATGATGTAGAGCTGAGCAACGTTGAAAATGCCCTTAGTCTCTTCGAGGAGCTTAGGGGAGAAAGCCAATTTAATATTAATCTAACCAGGCGGGGACAAAAGTTTACCTACGAATACTCGGTTAAATGAGCGCGAGAGTAAAGAGAGAGGAGCATCGAATCACTGGCACAAAAAGGGGTAATTTGGAAGTTGGCGGCCAGTACATGGGACAGAGGTTATTTTTTAACTATTCTTAGCTAGCCTCGGAGGAGACTGCTTCATGAGATGGTCTATTCAAGCTGTTTTGACATTGACTATTGTTTTTGGCTTAGGCGCTAGTATAAAATTCGTTTTTTCCAAGACGCACAAGGATACAGAACCAAAAGGGTATTTTTCCTGGGAATCCGGCCACGGAGGGCTAGTAACAGGCTATGTAAAAGACCGCAAAATAAATTCGGTGGCAAAAAATGAAGAGCTTCTTACCGCCAATGAAACCCCATCTACACAAAGGGGACTCCCGGAAAGCGATTCTGTCGAGACAACGATTTACTATAAGGTAGTAGAAGGAGACACCCTCTACAATATAGCTATGAAGAAGTTTGGGGTTTCGGTCAAAGAACTCAAAGAAATCAACAACCTAAAAGATGACCGGATAAAGGTAGGACAAATTTTGGAGATCCCATCTAATGCTAAACTCCCTAAAGGTGAAAAAATAAAACAAACGACAACGAAAGAAGTAGTAGCTAAGCAGGTGGAGCGGTCCAATGTGAGTAGCCGGCTTAAACCTACTCAAACATTTCCAAGAAGCACCGATAACGAAGAAGTAGATGACACCACAAAAGATGCAGCTATTAAAACCAAAAATGAGATTGAGCCAAGTACCGACACAACGAAAGAACTCCGGCAATTAAAAAGGGTAGAAGAAAAGAAAGTTAATGCTCCTGGTGAACCCGAAGGTGTGAAGAAATCCCACCCGTTGGACAACCTGACATTCGCGGCCGAGGCCAACGGGCCAAGACAGATTACAACGGTTCAACAGCCGGCCCAGGCGCAAGAGGAGGTTGAAGTAGAAGTAGAAGAGGAAGAAGAACCCCTACCCCCAGAGCAAATCGAGGCCGAATTCCAAGAGGAACCCCCTCAACCAGAACCGACTCCGAGGGGTGAAGAAATAGTAAATCTGCAGAGCGAAATGGACATAAGAGACTTAATCCAGACGATAAGTGAAATTACCGGAGAGACATTTCTACTGGATGAATCGGTAAAAGCAAAGAAAGTCACGGTTATATCACCCCGGGGAGGATTCAACAAGAAAAACGCCTTAAGACTATTCGAGGCGATTTTGGATTTAAATGGTTTCGCCATAGTGAAAAAGGACGGTATAAGCAAGATAGTACCGAAGAGAGACATTAAAACCGAGACTCTACCTACGGAATTCGGGACTAAATACGCCGAACCCTCGGATAGATTCGTCACCAGGCTGGTTCCCCTCAAAAACATAAACGCCAACGAAGTGGCAAACATTCTCAAACCGCTTATCTCTCGGGAAGGAGATATATTGGTATATCCTGCTTTGAATACCCTGATTATCATAGATACTGTATCCAACCTAAATAAAGTACTTAAGATCATAGAGAATATAGACCTGGAAACCGAGATCGAATTCATAAAACTAGAGCATACTGATGCTGTAGATGTTGCGGCTAAGGTAATTGAGATCTTCGGTGGAAGAGCGCCGGCAGCTCCGGCCCAAACCACCCAAACCCCCACTCGACGCACAACAACCACTAGAACCCCTCAAAGAACACCAACTACGTCCGGACAAGCAACAGGACAGGCCGAATTCAAGGTTATACCCGATGAGAGAACAAACTCGCTTATAGTGATTGCCTACCCCGAGGATATGAAAAAAATTAAAGCAGTAATAAAAGAGC
This sequence comes from Thermodesulfobacteriota bacterium, assembly GCA_035559815.1. Taxonomy (NCBI): domain Bacteria; kingdom Pseudomonadati; phylum Thermodesulfobacteriota; species Thermodesulfobacteriota bacterium. The sequence goes on along the minus strand of DATMAT010000065.1, from coordinate 39,492 downwards.
TGGATGTAGAGGTTGACCAACCAGAGCAAGGCATCTACGTGATTCGCCTTCAAAACGCCGATGCCGAACAAATGGTTGGAGTTATCTCCGGATTAATCGGAGGGGGAGGAGCAGGAGTAACTACAACCACCCGCGGCATACGCGGCAGAACAACGGGGGGTGTCGGAGAAACTTTCGGTACCGGAACTTTCGGTACCGGAACCTTTGGCACTCAATACGGCAGTCAATATCGAAGAGGACAAACTGGCACCCTTGGCTTTGGACAAACAACTGGACGGATTGAGAGGGAAGATATCGGAGAGCTTGGGGGCGCAGCAGTAGTAGCGGAGGCAGAAGGGATAAGAATCACGGCAGACCCGGCTACGAATTCGGTCATAATCGTGAGTTCTCGCAAAGATTATGAAACGATAAAGAGGGTGATAGATGAGCTGGACGTTAGGAGAAAACAGGTATTTGTCGAGGCGGCTATTCTTGAAGTGGGTCTCGAACAACTGAGAGCCATAGGAACAAATTTGAGCTTTGGTTTCACCTTTGATGACGGCGACGACCTTGGATTTGGCGGAACTCAGCTTCCGGGAATTCCAAGCCTACTTGGGGTTGCTACTAGTACCGGTTCGGCAATCGCCGCACTCTCGAGCATATCAGGAGGTTTCTTAGGGGTAATAGGTGAATCAGTTGAGATTGGAGGTGTTGAAATCCCTTCTTTTACTCTACTCTTTGAAGCCTTAGCCTCGCTAACGGATGTGAACGTTCTTTCAACCCCTAGCATCGTCACCACCGATAACGAAGAGGCACAAATAGTAGTGGCCGATGTCATCCCGTTCCCCACCGGAAGCACCGTCTCCGAAACCGGGGTCACCGTGCAGACCATAGACCGTCAGCCAGTCGGAATTATACTTGGAATAACCCCACAAATTAGTGAGGGCGATTATTTAAACCTAATCATACATACCGAGGTTTCTGCTACAAGCCCCGCTCCCGCTGACCTTAATACAGAGGAGTTCGGAATCACTACAACTACCCGTTCCGCCGATTCTTCCATCATCGTAAAAGACGGCCAGACAATCGTTATTGGTGGGCTGGTTCAGGATAGGCAAACAGTCGTCGAGAACAAGGTTCCGCTTCTAGGCGATATTCCGCTTTTTGGATACCTATTCAAATTCAAGCAAAGACAAAGCAGAAAGATTAATCTTATGATTCTCCTAACCCCCAGAATTATAGAAACAGAGACCGACATGCAGAAAGTGCTCGAAGAAAGGCAGAAAAGAAACATGCTCCTTCAAGATAGGGGGTTTGAGAAACAGGGAGGTTATTGAAGCTATGAAGAGCCTTGAAGAGATTATAAGCCAGAGGAACCCGGAAGCCTGGGTTAAGATAGACGAGCTTCTAGCCAGGAATGGAGAGAGGTTTGAAGAGACGCTCCTGAAATCAAAGGTACTGAGCGACAAGGAGGTTCTTGAGGTTCTATCCGATTTCTATGAAATCCCATATATATATAGTATTTCCGAAAAGGATATCGACTCAGAACTAGTAAAACTCCTTCCCATAAGCTTTGCCAAAAAGTATAGGCTGATTCCACTAAAAAGGGGGGAGGAGAAAATTATAGTGGCACTGGCTCCTCCAATCGACTTATACGTGCTCGACGAAGTAAAATCGCTATTTGGGTGCGAAGTGGAGCCTATGCTGGCTTTAAGCCAAGTTGTCCTCGATTCCATAAACAAGGTGTATGAACGCGGCAAGGAGATGAGGGACGAGATCGAAGACGAGACCCTAGGGATCACTGAGTCGGAGTTTCAAGAGCCCAAAGACCTCTTGGAAGCAGAGGATGAGGCCCCTATAATTAGGTTCGTCAACTCGCTTCTCTTTCAAGCCGTTAAGGAGAAGGCCAGCGATATCCATATGGAGTGTTTCGAGAAGGACTTACTGGTCCGGTTTAGAAAAGACGGTCTTTTGCATAGGGTGACCTCGGTCCCCAAAAGGCTTCAGTCGTCGATAATCTCGAGAGTAAAGATCATGGCCGAACTCGATATCGCGGAGAAGAGAAAACCACAGGATGGTAGGATTCGTGTAAAAGTGGCCGGACGGGACGTAGATGTTCGTATCTCCACTGTTCCTACATCATGGGGAGAAAGCGTTGTGATGAGGCTTTTAGACCGCTCTTCGGTTCTCCTCAGCCTGGAGGACCTAGGGCTTGAAGGAAAAAAACTGCATACCATAAATTCGCTCATCCATCGGCCTCACGGTATTATCCTGGTAACCGGGCCCACCGGGAGCGGAAAAACAACCACCCTCTATGCGGCCCTAGAAAGAATCAACTCCCCCGACAAAAAAATCATTACCATTGAAGACCCGGTAGAGTATCAAATTCAAGGAATCAATCAGATCCAGGTAAATTCCAAGGTAAATCTCTCCTTTGCTAACGGACTACGGTCAATCCTCCGTCAGGACCCCGACGTTATACTGGTGGGAGAGATCCGGGATAGAGAGACAGCCGATATAGCCATTCACGCCTCCCTTACCGGTCACCTAGTTTTTTCGACGCTCCATACCAATGACTCCGCCAGCGCCATAACCAGGCTCATCGATATGGGAATCGAGCCTTTTCTGGTCGCTTCCTCCCTGATGGCCGTGGTCGCCCAGAGACTCATTCGATTCCTTTGCAAGTCCTGTAAAGAGCCTTACGTGCCCATAGACGATGAACTGGCCAGAATAGGGCTGGATAGAAAAGACCTTCAGCAGGGTGTCTTGCACCGGGCCAAAGGTTGTAATGAATGTCTTGGCACCGGCTACAGCGGTAGAAGCGGAATATTCGAGATATTGCTGATAGACGATGAAATTAGAGGCCTTACCCTGGCTACCACCGACTCCTCGACTATAAAGAGAAAAGCCCTGGAGAACGGAATGACTACACTCAGGATGGACGGAGCGGAGAAGGTTCTGAGGGGTTTAACTTCTATAGATGAGGTTATGAGAGTTACTGAGGACGAGACGTAAGTAACAATTTCGGATTTATTGCGGATCTCGAACTTGATTATTCCGCAATCCGAAATCGCCGATACAAAATAGTGGTAAGATGCCCGTTTATAAGTACAAAGCAATCAACGAAAAAGGTAAGACAGTAGAAGGGGTGTTAGACGCCGAATCGGCAAAATCGGCAACCGAGAAGCTCAAGCGCCAGGGTGTTTTTCTATCCTCGCTCAGCGAAGTCAAGAAAGAAAAGGCCAGAAGCTTTTCTTTATTCAAGGGAATAAGCACCTCGGAGCTGGCGCTTACCACAAGACAATTCTCCACCCTGATATCTGCTGGGCTTCCCCTCGAAGCGTCGTTGGTTGCACTTTCTGAACAGACCGAGGACGCAAAACTCAGCCAAGTGCTGACTGAGGTAAAGGATAAGATTAGCGAGGGCAGTTCCTTGAATAATGCGCTGAGAGAGCACCCTAATGTTTTTTCCGACCTCTACGTAAACATAGTGAGAGCCGGCGAGGCGAGCGGGACGCTCGACATAGTCCTTCTGAGGTTGGCCGATTTTCTGGAAAAACAGACTGCGCTCCGGTCCCGGGTGAGGAGTGCATTGGTATACCCCATATTCATGTTTTTCATAGGAAGCGGGGTTCTTTTTTTCATGATGTCCTACGTTATTCCCAAAATTGCTCGGATATTTGAAGAAAGCAGAAAGGCCCTTCCTTATATTACCCAGCTACTTATCGGGTTCAGCAGCTTTTTCAGCCAGAATCTATTTGTTATTTTAATCCTGTTAATAGGCCTGTCCTTTATCGCATACAAATTCAGCAAGAGGGAAAGGGGAAAGATGCTCCTCGATCGTTTAACATTGAGAATCCCCATATTTGGTAGAATCGCTAAAATGGTTATAATATCCAGGTTTACACGCACTCTGGGGACACTACTGGCGAGTGGAATCCCGTTACTCAACGCCATCGAGATAGCAGAGGCGATCGCCGGAAATACCGTTTATAGCAACGCCCTCAGAAGTGTACGAGATAATATAAAGGAAGGAACAAGTATCGCTGGCCCCCTCCGGGATAGCGGGGTATTCCCTCCGCTGGTGACCCGGATGATTGCCGTCGGAGAACAGACCGGAGAACTCGAAGAAATGCTCGTAAAGATTGCCGATACTTATGATTTGCAGATAGAAACTTCCGTTTCTGCTCTCACTTCCCTTCTCGAGCCCATCATGATAGTAATAATGGGGGTGGTAGTTGGTTTTATAGTTTTTGCCATTCTTTTACCCATATTTGATTTAACATCTACGATCGGAGGTTAATTATGAGAGCACAAGGCGGTTTTACCCTAATAGAGATAATGGTAGTTTTGGTGATCATTGCGGCGCTTGCTTATGTTGTCGGTACAAATGTAATCGGGAGGCTCGATAAAGCAAGGCTGGAGACAACAAAGATTCAGATAAAGCAACTGGAGACCGCTTTAAAGCAATTCAAACTGGACAATGCTTTTTATCCGGAGACCCAGCAGAGCCTACAAGCCCTGGTTACCCCTCCCACCGTGGGGAGAATTCCCAATCGTTACGCCTCAGAAGGATACCTGGAGGGGAGCACGGTTCCCAAAGACCAATGGGGTAACGAATTTATATACATAGGACCAGACCAAACTCAGGATGGCTCTTATGAAATAATATCACCGGGGCCGGATGGCTTATACCCGAGTGATGACGACATCACCAGCCGTAATATCCAATGAGCGATAAACGAGGTTTCACACTCATAGAGTTAGCCGTAGTAATATTCCTACTCGGTGCCTTTTTTTTAGTAGCTATACCTAAGTTTAAAGACATAGCGGATGTTAATATCAAGAGCGCTTCCAGAAGGCTAAGCAGTTTAATAAGGCTCCTATACAATGAAGCCGCATTCAAGAAACGACTATATAAATTAGAGTTTGACGTCGGCAACGGTGAATACTGGGTGGAAGTTCAGGATGGAAACGAGTTCGTGATTCCCAACGACCCCATTTTTGGGAGAAAGAAACTTCCGGAAGGGGTATATTTTAAAGATATTACTACCCAGAGAAACGCCGGAAAAACCCTGGAGATGGGTGATCTTTTTATACTGTTCATGCCAACTGGTTTTGTGGAACCGGCGGTCATACACCTTGAAGCGGAAAGCGGTGCTAATTATACGATAGCTACCAAACCCTACACCGGGGGGACAATCGTAATCGACGAGTATGTCGACCTTCTTCACAGTAGATAGACCAAACCGGAGATTAAAGGGCTTGTTACCAGGACCAAATAAGGCACACCAAAAATCTCAGAAGCTTGGGTTTACGCTGCTAGAGGTTCTGGTTGCCGTAGTGATACTGGGGACAGCCCTAGCCGTACTCTTATCCGCGGTGAATAGAAATCTAATTTTAGCCTCTAAATCAAAAAACCTGACTATAGCCGGGATATTAGCCCAAAAAAAGATAACGGAGGTTGAGCTTGAAGGATTCCCGGAAATAAGAGAGCAGCAGGGAGAATTTGAGGAAGCACCCGGGTTCAATTGGTTTCTCTCGGTAAGACCATTCGAGATTTCCCAGTTGGGCACGGAGATAAGGGTGATTCGTTTACTCATCACTTGGGACGAAGGAGAAGAAGATTTTGAGGTCACGCTGGCGGTCGCCGACCTGGAATGAAGGATTTACACTACTGGAGGTATTGTTAGCCATCGTCATAGGAGCAATTGTGCTAACGGTTCTCTACGGCTCTTTTTTTCAGATTATAAAAGCAAAGGACAGTGCAGAGAACGCTATGGAACTCTATCATGAGGCCAGCGTTATTTTTTCCAGAATGACTAAAGACTTACATGGAGCATACCTTAGAGGCAAAGTATACTCGGAATCGGGTAAGACTACATACCCGTCTTTTATCGGCAGAAAAGAGGACGGCCGAAGCCACATACATTTTGTCTCCCTCTCCCGAGAGGCGGGGATCAATACAAAGAGCTCAGATCAAGCTGAGATCGGTTACCATCTACAGCCTATACCGGAAAGTGACCTATATCTTCTTATGAGGAGAGAAAATCCCCAAATCGGGTCCGAGTCCGGCGGGACCCAATACCCCATCTCGGAACGCGTAGTGGCTTTTAACCTGGCCTATGTGTCGGACAATGCAGAAGGCCTGATCGAGGTATGGGACTCAAAGCAGACCGGTTCTCTTCCCAAGGCGCTGGAGGTGAGTTTGATTTTGAGAAGTGCAACGGGAGAAGATTTCATCTTCAGCTCTTTGATACCCATTCCTACTGCTAATTAGAAAGGACATCTAACGACCAAGCCGAAGTTAAGAAGACTGTTATGAATACAGACCAAGGAAAATCAGAGGCAGGAGTTGTGCTGGTTGTGGTACTAATAGCCATTGCTATACTCACAACTTTGGTGGTCGACCTTATATACTTTACTCAGGTTGACAATGAAATTTCCGCAAATACCAGGGACGAGATAATCGCACGCTACATAGCAAAATCGGGGGTTCAGGTGGTTGCCGGAACCATAAACAACCGGCCGCTCGAAGAAATAAAAGAAATCACCGGATTATTCGGGGACCAAACCGGCTACTCCGAAGGGTATTGGGCTGTCAATGTTCCTTCCTTTCCGGTAGGAAACGGAACGGTGTCTATTACGGTGATCGACGAACGCTCCAAAATAAACCTCAACGCACTGGTGAGTCAAACTACCAACCAGGTTGACCAGCAGGTGCTTACGGAGCTTAATGAACTTTTTCGACTCCTCGGAGTGGACAGCCGCAAGTCGGGTCGCTTTATAGCCAGCTTGATTAATTGGCTCGATCGTCCAATAGAGGGCTCAGAGAACCAAAACGACCAGGACCAGACCGGCGCCGACGCCGGATTCTACGAAAGCCTGGAAAACCCGTACGTCATAAAGAATGGCCCACTGGATAGTCTCGAGGAAGTGCGCCTGATTGATGGCATGGATGACGAGTTCTTCAACATGATAAAAGACTATGTTACCGTGTATCCTAAAGATAAGAGGGTAAACTTCAGCACCGCGCCAAAAGTCGTGATGATGGCAGCAATAAAAGGCGCAGGGGTATCGGCTGTTCGAAGGCAGGGAAGCGGCTCATCGAACGAAGTCTCGGATGACATAGCAGAAAGGATCGCAGAAGCAGTTATAGAAGAGAGGGTCGACGAGCCCATAATTAAACAAAGGAGTGTCCGGGAAATAGCCTCGGGCATCGACCCGGAATCTAGAATCAGCGCCGGCCTGACCGGCGTGGTTTTGAACTCCGGGGAGAGTGATGTATTCTCCGTGACATCCATAGGGATGCTCGGAGAGATTAATCCGACCATAAGTGTAATTAAAGCAGTCATAAGAAAAAGCCAGGACGAGGCATCATCCGGCACTAAAATCATCTCATGGAAAGAACGATAGAAAAAATAAAGAAAATCAAGGAAGAGTTGAAGGCCCAGTTCTTCGAGAGAGAAGAGGTCATAGACGGAATTTTTTGCGCGCTTGTTTCCGGGAATCACATACTTCTTATAGGCCCGCCCGGTACGGCTAAATCCCTGCTCGCTCATGAAACTTGCAATCGCATAGCAGGAGCGAGGTATTTTCAGTGGCTTCTTACCAAGTTTTCCACCCCGGAAGAGATTTTCGGGGCGGTCAGCCTCAAAGGCCTGGAGAACGATGAATATAGGAGGGTTACAACCGGCAAACTGCCCGAGGCCCACATCGCTTTTTTGGATGAGGTCTTTAAGGCCAGTTCCTCGATATTAAACAGCCTCCTCACAATCATGAACGAGAGAATATTTCACAACGGAAAGGATGCTATCCAGATCCCCCTAATTACATTATTTGGTGCAAGCAACGAGCTCCCCTCGGAAGAAGATGAACTGGAAGCACTATATGACCGGTTTTTACTGAGATACGTCCTGGATTACATAAAAGAGGATTTCCGATTCTTGAAGATGATTCAGGAAGACGCGGCGATGAGCCAAAAGACTACAATCGAATTAGAAGAGATCAAACAAGGCCAATCCCAGGCCAGAAACGTGCGCATTCCGTCGCATATAGTAAAAATAATCTCTCAAATTAGAGGGGAGCTGAAAAAAAAGGGGATAGTGTTGTCGGATAGACGATATAAGCAATCGGTTTTACTCCTCAAGACTAAGGCTTATCTCGACGGAAGAACCGACGTCGAGGAAAGTGACCTAAATATCCTTGAAAACATACTTTGGCGAGACCCAGGAGAAAGGGTAGAGGTACAGGCGGTGATTCACCAATCACTCCATGGCTACAGAGACCGGCTTAGAGAATTGCTTATCCAGGCAAAGGAGCTAGAATCTTATTCCAAACGCCAGTGGGAGGACGAGGATATGTTCATCAAGGCAAACATAGAAGCACAAACCAAGTTAAGACAAATTCTCTCCAAGGTTGATGCGGTATTTGAGGAATGCAAGGAAAGAGGAAAACCCACGGAAGAAATCATTCGCGTTAAATCTCAAATCGAGGATATCCAGAAGGAGATACTAAACCGGCTCATTTCCGAGAGAGGGGAACTAAGCTAGCCTCGCTGTCAGTTACTAAAGTACGCGGAGGATTCTTAATCCTATACCGCTTAAAACAGAGGAAATGTCCAAGAATAGATAATAGGTTAACATCTAGATATGGAGAAATTACCTCTTATGATGTACTTACCGTCGAACTTTAGTTATATTTTTTACCCAGGCCGAAGTGGCGGAATTTGGTAGACGCGCTGGATTCAGGATCCAGTGGGTGCAAGCCCGTGGGGGTTCAAATCCCCCCTTCGGCACCAAGAAGTGCTTCAAACCTCCGTTCTCATAATGTCCAGTACAATTAGCTTGATTTCTGAGAGGGACAGAATGTTAGCTAGCGGCGAGGGATAAATCCGGCTTGTCTGCGCGGATGGATAAAATTTTATCAACAGCCGATTTTATCTTTTGCAAATCTTCCCCCAGAAAATTAGGTAGATCAGAACCGTCATACTCCTTTCTCACTATCAAAATGACCTCGGTAAGCTCACCGGAAGAGCAAACAGGATAGGCAATCATCTTTCTGATCGAATTTTTGGTACTGTTCATGGTTAGACAGTTTAAATAGATAACATCCGTCTCGCCCTGGAAGTTATTGAGTATAATCGGGCTCCTGTGTATCACCGCTTTACCAGCCACGCTTTGGCTCATAACTGGAACAGTAAAACCCTTGAGCTCATCCGGGTAGGAAAATTCGAGTAAGTTATCATACTTCCTCGGTTTAAGTATAAAAACGCAACCCTCTCCAAGGTTTAATGATTTTGAAATCAGCTTGTCCAGTCCGTTATATCCCATTCTCAACACCTAAACAAATTAGATACCTATCTTTGGAAAGAAGACAATCAGACTTTAGAATGAAATTTTTCTGGAAAAGGGTTAATCATCTCCGATATGCATATTACTTATGTCTTAACTTCAGCCAGTCCCTATTTATTATGAAATAGTTATCCACTAGCTTTTGCCGTCGATAAATTAGTCCTGACATCAGACAAAATAGCCACTATCTGGTTTAGTTTTAAGATAATTTCATCGAAGGATTAAAACTGCCAGAAGAGTATGTGGAAAAGGCCCTGTTTAACCCCGGTTCTGAATACTCAAAGCCTTCAAGCCCCACATACCGGCCCGGGCATGAGAAAGTATTAATTCCACCAGATTAAACAACGTTGACCTTAAATTTGGATATGTTAACGTAAGAAAGAGAAAATAAGCAAGAATGTAAGGAAAGATCTGGGAAGTCTACAAAGGATTCAAATTGCCGAGTTTAGCCAGCAAAGCTACATGCATTGACATTTTTGAGAAAGAAGACAATGGTTGCTCAAGTGATGCCCAGCCAAATAAATAGACACAGGACCAGGTAGTCCGAGTAAATAGTGTTAGAATCCCTGCTTTGATACCAACATAATGGATGGTGATCTTGGGTGAAAGAGCTAAGACCTAAACTAATATTAGCAGACTCAAGAAGGGGTGATAATAGGAGTAATCTCAAGCTTTTCATGGTTTTCGTCCTAGGGTTTGCCCTTGGCATATATAGTGGGATGAAGTTAAAAGACGCTGACACGGACAAAATCAGACCGGCCGGTAAGGAAGAGGCACGGTATTTAGACGGATCCGCAGAAATTCAGAGTGATAAGGTTTATTCCGAGGAGAATTCCGAAGGAGAGTATGGCTCACCCAGCGAAAGACAAAAAACTGACCCCGGCCAGCATGACTTAACAATCAGTGCGGCATCGACAACCACCACCCCCATAGAAAGCAAGCCGAATAACCCGGAGACAGAGCACTTGGCCGAATCCGAGCCACAACAGGATAGAAATTTAGATAAGAATAAGCTAGAGGCAGGCAAAGGAGAATACACCCTCCAAATCGCCGCTTTCAAGACCATGGAAAGAGCGGAGATGGGTGCTAATGAGCTGAAAAGAAAGGGGTACGATGTCTACACAATCTCCACCATAAATTCAAAAGGAGAAAGCTGGAATCTCTTAAGAATGGGGAAATTTAAGACCGAAGAGGAGGCAAAGAATTTTGCCGCTACCCTTCAACAAAAAGAAGGTATAGAAGTCATTGTAAAGGAGATTGAGTAGAGTTTAATGAGCTTTATGCAGTGTTAAGTACCCTTCAGAATTATACAATCGATTTTCAACATGCTGTTAGCTAATGCGTAATAAGTCCATTATTCATGCTGATTTTACACCAAAACAGGGGGAAAGTTATTTTGCATATGCGAAGAAAACCACTTGACAAACATTTTCGATTATCATATATTAGATTATGCTTGGAGTATATATATAAGGAAGAGGTATATATATCCCCCTGAGCAAGAAAGATTTTAAAAGATAGTGCGTTAATATCGATGCATTATATTGCCGATTTAAAAATAGAAAATAACTTAGCGAGGTTAAAGAGATTCATTTTCGACGCCACCGTCGAGAATAATGAGCCTTTTTTCATATTTCATGATTATTATATCAACTCGTATAAGATTTGAACTTTATTCAACACCTTCTTTCAAATCCAATCTAAAAAAAGGGAAAAAGCATGGAGACAAAATACATAGAGTATGAAAATTCAAATTCAACGGTAAATGAACTCGAGGACTTTATACAAGGAGATGAAAGTGAGTTCAGCCATCTCGGCATTCAAGATAATTTGATGCTGGATTTGGAGGAACCCGATTTCGAGTTTGAATTAGCAAATTCGGAGCCAGCGGAAGAAAATAATCAGGAAGATGAATGGACTCCAGATGAACATTTCCGGTTGCTTTATGTCTATTTTAAAAACATGGCCGTCGAGCCCCTACTCACACCAAAAGAGGAAATAGAGGTTTCAGCAAAGATAAAGATATGCGAAGCTAAAATGAAAGAGATAACCGCTCTTTTGAATAAAGCCATGCATGAGAATGGGACCAAAAATCATAAAAACGGCCATCATCGAAACGGTTCGGCAAAAGAGTTGTCCAAGAGGATAGAAAAGTTAAATGCCGAGAAAAGGGCTTGCTCCGAAAGAGCGAAAGAGCTGAAGGAAAGGTTTGTCAAGGCAAACCTGAGGCTGGTAGTAAGCATAGCCAAGAGATACATGGGGAGGGGACTGCCGCTTTCCGACCTTATCCAAGAAGGGAACGTGGGACTGATGAGGGCAGTGGAAAGGTTCGATCATACAAAGGGCTACAAGTTCTCGACGTACGCCTCCTGGTGGATACATCAAGCCATATCCCGGTCCTTGTTGGACCAGACCAGGACGATCAGGGTCCCAGTTTATGTATTAGAGCAAGCAAGCAAGGTGTACAGAATTAGTGCAGCCTTACACAAAGAAATGGGGAGAAAACCCTTACCCGAGGAGGTTGCCGAAAAAGCGGGCATATCGGTCGAAGGCGTGAAAAGGATATTGGAATCGACCAATGATGCCGCTCGGCTCGATTCACCAATATTGGACGGCGAGAAGACTACCCTTCTGGACTTTGTAGCCGATGATGATTCTCCGGCGCCAGATTCGATAATGGCAAAGGGGGCGCTTACCATAAGAATCAGAGAGGCATTATCGCTTCTCACTCCAAGGGAAGAGGAAATTGTCAGGTTAAGATTTGGAATAGACCAAGAGGCCACGTACACGCTGGATGAAATTGGAAAGAAATTTGACCTAACTCGGGAGCGAATAAGACAGATTGAGAAAAGGGCTCTAGAAAAGATGGCAACGTCCGACCTGGGAGAAATCCTCAAGAGTTTCCTGGGGTAAACAATCGCTAGAACCCGTTAGAAAAATACCCTAATTAGCCGGGCAAGTAATAAAAGAATTAGTGCTAAGGAAACAGAATCGCCTTCGCATAACTTCCATTAAAGACCCCTCCATCGCCAGGATAATCTGATAAATCTAACGACCAGCAGTCCGGTTGGATTATTATCTAATATGTGGATTATGTCACGCCGAAGTGGCGTATTTTATGTCCAGGGGCTTGCCCACTTCCGGTTTTCTGACCTTCCAAATAAGCCCATCATATATGAAATGCAGGAAAGAGCTTCCCACTATGTAGATGAGGAAAGCATTTTCATTGAGTTTCATTCCAAAGAGGCAGATAGCCACTATCCCTGCTGAGAAAAGACCGCTATAGAGCCACTGCTTCTTCGTCACCTTTGCAAAAAGCGCATTTGAATCCTGTCTTTTCTTGTACTTAGAGTTAACAAATATATTCACGAAAGCTATGTACTCAAGGGCATGGGAAAAGGCGAAAACAATATAACCAACTATGAGAGAATAAAAGAAAATAGCATAAAGAGCCAGGGTGGAAATAACATACAGAATCTTGGCTGTGTTTAGATGATGACGATTCTTGAACTCCTGGTAGGCAAAAAGAATAGTGAAGGAGACCGCAACCGCAAGAAACAAATAGGAAGCTGAAGTCAGGTAGTTTAAATAATCCCCTATATAGTTAAGAACGACCCTTCCAGCTTGATAACTCTCCAGAGTCCCTTTTTCTCTATCCCCCAGAGCAAAAAATAGATAGACGAACCAGGAAAATATCACACCTTTTTCGATCCAGGCTTCTCCATAACCGCCCTTTCTGGAATAGATTCTGGTAATGCCATACTTCTGATAAACCGAATGATACATCGTCCAAAGAACCGAAATTGTAAGAAGTATTTTAAAAGCATCAACATATACGAATATAAACGTCACAAGAACTGCAGCAATAGGGAGCAAGATATATATATTCTTTCTCTTCTCGAACTCTTCCTTCTGTCCATACACCAGCGCAAAGGTATAGTGACGATGTATGTAATTAGCCATAAGCACGAAGAGTATTATCGCGCCCATGTGGTCCTTGAAAAAAGCCAGAGCGAGAAAAACAGGGATCCAGCCGAAACTGAAAAGGACTAGGTCAGATGCCGGGTCTTTAATCCAGTACTTAGCCGGTTGCGCTATTACACTCATCTTGCCTGAGATTCGTCCGGTTGCTAATACATCAAACCGACTAATTTATATCATAAGAGATGGGGAAGTGTCAACCTAAACCCTAGAATTTTATGTAAGATATCCTATTAAAGTCGCCGGTTTACTGTATGATATCATATTAAGCATAATGATAGGACGCTATCTCACCCATCTTTTACTACTTTTCTTTTTAATTCTTCCTTTTTCGGCCGAAAGCCATAAAAACGTAGAAAACCCCGGTATAACCGCTCAAGAAATCCTGTCCCATGTACGTTATCTGGCTTCAGATGAATTAAAGGGAAGAAAGGCCGGGACAGAGGGATGCGAAAAAGCCGCTGACTACATTGCCACCAACTTCAAGAGGATTGGACTAAAGCCCTTAGGAGAGAACGGGACTTATTTACAGGATTTTTCGTTTACATCGGGCATCAAACTAGGAAAGAGGAACTATTTCGCGATAGAATCAAGGAACAGGAGATCAGAACTGGAACCGGGCAGTGATTTTCTTCCCCTAGGATTCTCAGCAAGCGGCAATATACATGGAGAACTGGTCTTTGCCGGATATGGAATAAGCGCCCCCAAGCTCAACTACGATGACTATACGGAATTAGATGTAAGGGACAAAATCGTCATGGTACTACGTTATACCCCTGACCCTAAAAGTCCATTTTTTGAATTTGCCTCACTACGCTACAAGGCCATTAACGCAAGGGAGAAGGGTGCAAAGGGAATAATATTCGTTGCGCCTTTCTCTCAAGAAGAAGAGTACTTAGGGGGTTTGAGATATGATCTTTCTTTCACCGATTCAGGAATTCAAGCCGTAATGCTGAAAAAGGCCATCGCCGAGGAAATCTTCAGAGCCGTGGGAGAAAATGGAAAAGACCTGGAGTTGAAGCTATCGAAGAAAAAAACCCATTCCTTCTACATGCCCGGGGTAAAAGTCCATATTCAAACCGAACTCATAAAAGAAAACAGCGTTACTTCTAATGTAGTAGGCTTTTTGCCGGGATCAGACCCCTATTCAAAAAACGAAGTGATAATCGTGGGGGCCCACTACGACCACATAGGCTTGGGGGACAGGGCATCCAGGGGTATAGAGGATAGGACTAAAGGGAAGATTCACAACGGAGCGGATGACAACGCTTCGGGGGTCGCCGGACTCTTAGAACTCGCTGACTATTTCTCTCATAATAGAAGCTCACTCAAGAGAAGTATCCTTTTCATCGCCTTTTCGGCGGAAGAACTAGGCCTTCTTGGCTCATCTCACTATGTCAAAAATCCGGCAATTCCATTGGAAAGAACGGTGGCCATGATCAATATGGATATGATTGGCCGAATGGAGAAGGATACGCTCACTGTCCTAGGTGCAGGCTCATCCCCCCGATGGAAGCCCCTTCTTGATAAGGCCAATTCGAATTTCAATTTAGCCTTAAAGATATCCGATTCCGGTTTTGCCCCCAGCGACCAGACGGTATTTTATGCACGGGATATCCCGGTGCTCCAGTTTTTTACCGGAGTGCACCAGGATTACCACACGCCGGACGATGATTGGCAGAAAATCAATACCGAAGGAATAAAGAAAATCCTTGAACTCATTTCCGGTCTTATTTGGGAACTGGATGGAATGCCCACCAGGATCGCTTTTTCCGCAGTAAAAGAGGAACAAAAGACCCCCACCCGCTTCAGCGTTTATTTAGGTACCATACCGGATTACTCCGAAGAACCGGACGGCGTAAAACTCATGGGAGTGAAGAAGGGGAGTCCGGCGGAGAAAGCTGGTCTTAGAAGGAGCGATATAATAATCGGACTGGACCAAAAGACAATAAAGAACATATACGACTATGTTTATGCCCTAGGTCAAACAAAACCAGGAATCCCAACCGAGGTTGTAGTTCTAAGGGGCAATAGACGTATGACCCTGAGCATCGTTCCCGAGCCGAGACCTAATTTGAATTAACCCACCAGCCATCGCTTAGGGGTGACTATTGAACGGTGAACTTCTCTATCTCCCCGGATGCTTTTCTCCTTATGTCTTCCCATTTCTCATTCAAGACTATCAGCAACGAGTGAGCTTCCTCGACACGACCCTCACGCAAGAGAGAAAGCATCTGCCAGATGTCGTTCACGGATCGTTCGTTCTTCAAGGTATAGGGATGAATGTAAGAGCTTATCTCCCCGTAATTTAGGACCAAAAATCCGGATGGGTCGAACTGGCCGAGCCAGTTTTTAAGGTCAGCAATTCCGGCCCGGATCAGGCTAATCTCATGAGAGAAAGAGAATTTAGGCCCGGCTTGCTCGAACTTCTTCAAGACACCGCCAAGAATAGCGTCTGACTCCTTCAGCCTATCAAAACCGAGATTAATCCTTGTATCGTAGCTAATACCGGCGAACCCCCAAGGGGTGAAAAAATATTCCCTTTCTTCATCCATGAATAACAAGAACCAATGTATTGGTACATGATTTTCCGAGTTCAGTACGTAGGGTTTTGCAGACGAGCCGAAGGGACACACATAGTATTTGCCATTCTTGTCCTTCATAAAATAACAGTCCATAATCTCATCTTCCTCAATATCTAGGTAGTCGGAAAAAGCTCGCCTGAAATTCTCGTATTCCTGTCCAAACCAAACTCCATAGGGTGAAGTCGGCCCGCCCCAGTATTGTTCGTAAAAAGACACATAGCTATTCCAGTACTCGCTTTTATCGACAAAGGCATCGAGTGGCTCATAAACGATTAGCGAACTATGTGCCATAAGAAATTAATAAACTAAACGCAGGAGGAAATCAAACACATACATGATAAAAAATCCGAAGGTAGCCGATTAGACTGTCCTGTTAAAACATGCACCTCGTGGAATGTTTTTTTTCGCAAATTTAGGCTAGAATTAAGATGCTCCCATGAGAAACAGCAGCCCGTTAATAGGAATAACCACCGAAATAAAGGCGGATGAGTTAAAAGAAAACTGTTACCTCATAGAAACAACCTACGCCAGAGCTATTGCCGAAGCCGGTGGTATCCCTATCCTTCTTCCATCACTATGTGAAAAAAGCTCCGTCCTTAGGGATGCTGTAGCAAATATCGACGGGCTTCTTCTCCCGGGGGGGAGGGATATGGACCCCAAATACTACAACGAAGAGCCTCACCCGAAATTAAGACTCATGAGTAAAGAAAGAACAGAATCGGAGATGGTTATACTGGACGAGGCTTTAAAGCAAAACATTCCGGTTTTAGGCATATGCGGTGGAATGCAGCTAATAAACGTGTTCTTTGGAGGATCTCTTTATCAAGATATTCCTTCGATGATTTCTAGCGCAATCGTCCATGAAAAAGGGGCCCTACATGAAATCCTCGTCGAAGACGGCACCCTCCTTGGAGAAATCGTCAAAGAGAAAAACTTTTCTACAAAGAGTTATCACCACCAGTCGGTGAAAGCAGTGGGAAAGGGACTTAAAATCTCTGCCCGGTGCCCCGATGGAATCATCGAAGCTATAGAGAAGGAAGATCATTTCATTATCGGCATTCAGTGGCACCCGGAAAGGGAGGAAAGCGGGACCTCAAAGAGAATTTTCAGGGCTTTTATAGATAGATGCAGGGAGAAATAAGCCCTTCGTCCATTTTACTTTAATCTAACTTCTACCCAATTTTTTGCATGTGCCGGTGTAAGTAACGCCTATGCTTCGACGGAGTTTACACCGAGAGGCCGAAGTGCTCTGCACAGGTTTGCGCTCCCTACAAAATACCGTTACTAAATCAAGAGCTGTTAATTCATCAAGCTGGCAATACCAGGTAAAATAAAGCTACTTTGGAAACGATTAAGATTATCGGGGCGAGAGAGCATAATCTAAAGAATATAGACCTAAAGATCCCCAGGGATAGCTTCATCGTCGTAACCGGGGTAAGCGGCTCCGGCAAATCCTCCCTGGCATTCGATACCATCTTTGCCGAGGGACAGAGAAGATACATGGAGTCGCTCTCCGCGTACGCCCGGCAGTTTGTGGAAAAAATAGACAAACCGGACTTGGATTCGATCGAGGGTCTCTCCCCATCCATATCCGTAGACCAAAAGACCTTTCAAAGAAACCCACGCTCGACGGTGGGCACGATAACCGAGATTTATGACTTTCTCCGATTACTCTTTGCCCGACTGGGAAAACCGCACTGCTACCACTGCGGGACGGAAATATCCGCACAGAACCTGGATAAAATGGTAGAAAGGGTGCTCTCGCTAGGCACCGGCAAAAAGATAACCATCTTCTCCCCGATTGTTCAGGGTAGAAAAGGGGAATACAAAAAGGAGCTGGAAGAGCTTCGCCGGCAGGGATTCCTCAGGGTAAGAATCGATGGGAAACTCTTCGACCTTGAGGATGAAATCCACCTAGAAAAACAGAAAAAACACACCATCGAACTCCTGGTCGATATAATAATGCTGGGCCCGGCCAATTCCTCACTTCCTCGCAGCGAAAACCTAGCCAGCCGGGTCGAAGATTCCCTGAAGCTGGCCCTCAAGCGTGGAAAAGGGGTGGTCAGGGTGGAAAGCGGGGATGGAGAAGGTATTACCTTCAGCGAGAAGTTTGCCTGTCCTAACTGTGGTATAAGCTACCCGGAGGTCTCCCCACGGCTGTTTTCTTTCAACAGCCCTTACGGGGCCTGTCCTGAATGTCAGGGATTGGGAGTAAAATCCTTTTTTGATCCGGAACTGGTGATTGAAACCTGGGATAAGTCTATCCAGGAAGGCGCCATAATCCCCTGGAGAAACTCAAGCTACTTCAGCCGAATACTAGATTCGGTGGCCAGGCACTACAAATTTAGCCTGAAAACCCCTCTAAAGAAGCTTCCCGCTAAAATCAGAAACATTATCCTGTACGGCTCGGGCGAGGAAAAAATCAAATTCCACAGGGATAGAGGAAGATGGGTGGATGAATATTGGGATACATTTCCCGGGGTGATCGGGGTTATTTCAGAGTGGTACAGCGAAACGGAGTCAGAAGAGGTCAGAGAGGCCTTTTCTAAGTATATACGCACGGTTAGTTGTCCCTCCTGCCATGGGGCAAGGCTCAAAAAGGAGAGCCTATCCGTGCTGATCAATGAAAAATCTATACACGATATAACGAAAATGTCGGTGGATGAGTGCACCCGGTTTTTCGAGAACCTTGATTTTACCGGCCGAGCAGCAGAAATCGGCAATAGGATACTCAAAGAGATAAACTCTCGTCTCAGCTTCCTTAACAACGTGGGGCTTAGTTACCTAACCCTCGACCGAACCGCGCCCTCGCTCTCCGGCGGCGAGGCTCAACGAATTCGGCTGGCAACTCAGGTCGGTTCTAAGCTCACCGGAATCACCTACGTGCTCGATGAACCGACAATCGGTCTTCATCCACGGGACAACAAGAGACTCATCCACACCCTAAAATCTCTAAGAGATAGCGGAAACACCATCATCATAGTAGAGCACGATGAAGAGACCATAAGGAATGCCGATCATATCATCGACTTGGGGCCGGGAGCGGGCGAAAATGGAGGATGGGTCATTGCCCAGGGAGATATCCTGAATTTAATGAGAAACGAAAAGTCTCTAACCGGCAAGTATCTCTCCCGGGAACTCTCCATATCTATCCCCACAACCAGAAGAAAACCAGATGGATATATAACCATAAAAGGGGCATGCGAAAACAACCTGAAAAATGTAGACGTCTCGTTTCCACTCCGGGTATTCACCTGTGTCACCGGGGTCTCCGGCTCCGGAAAAAGCACGCTGGCTATCGACACTCTACACAATGCTCTTTGTGCAAAGCTATATGACGGCAAGGATAAAGTAGGTAAACACTCTGAAATCATCGGAGATGATGAAATCAACAAGGTAGTGAATGTCGACCAATCCCCCATAGGCCGTACGCCCAGGTCAAACCCTGCTACCTACACCGGGCTCTTCACCCCTATAAGAGACCTCTTCTCCATGCTGCCCGAGGCGAAGATGCGCGGGTTTAAACCGGGAAGGTTTAGCTTTAATGTCCAGGATGGTAGGTGCATTGAATGCAAGGGCGAGGGAACGGTAAAAATAGAGATGCATTTCCTTCCGGATGTATATGTGAAGTGTGAGCAGTGCCTGGGAAAAAGGTACAGCTCCGAGACATTAGAGGTTAAGTACAGGGGAAAAAGCATAGCCGATGTTCTGGATATGACCGTGAGCGAGGCGCTTGAATTCTTTGACAATGTCCCTTACATAAAATCCAAGCTAGCAGTTCTTCATGACGTTGGGCTCGATTATATCAGACTGGGACAGCCTGCTACCACCCTCTCCGGTGGCGAAGCTCAGAGGATAAAACTGGCCAAAGAGCTATCACGCCGGGCTACCGGCAGGACGCTCTACATCCTGGATGAGCCTACCATCGGCCTTCATTTTGACGATGTAAAAAAACTACTGGAGGTAATTCACAGACTCGTCGATGTGGGGAACACGGTAATAGTAATCGAGCATAATCTCGATGTCATAAAATGTGCGGATTACGTAATTGACCTGGGACCGGAGGGAGGAGAAGAAGGTGGCCGTATAGTAGCATACGGGACGCCGGAAGAGGTATCGCAGGTTGAAGGATCGTATACCGGTATATTCTTGAAAAGGGTTCTGGAAAGACCATCTTCTTAATTCAGGGAAAGCTCATTGGACCTACTACAGTCTATAGTTCTGGGGATTGTTCAGGGGATTACCGAATTTCTTCCCATAAGCAGCACGGCACATCTGGCTTTGGTGCCCTGGTTCTTTTCCTGGAAGGACCCCGGGCTAGCCTTTGACATGGCCCTACACATCGGTACACTCCTGGCCGTTGTCTACTACTTCTGGCGGGATTTTTTGATGATTGCCCAGGATTTTGTTCGAGCTTTATTCTCCAAAAGCTTCCGGAACCATCCAAATGGTAAGACAGGGTTATTTATCATCATTGCCACCATACCCGGGGCGTTAGCCGGGCTGATATTTGAAGAACAGGCTGCGGGAATACTCCGGCATCCGCTGGCCATCGCGTTCTCGGTCTTTTTCTTTGGAATAGTTCTTTACCTCACGGACAGGTTCTCGGTAAAGGAGAAAGAAGTTTCAGAAATGGGTATCTGCGACTGCCTGATAATAGGTGTTGCCCAGGCCCTGGCCATAATTCCGGGCGTGTCCCGTTCCGGGGCTAGCATTGCCGGAGCACTGGTAAGGAATTTCCGGAGAGACGAGGCGGCCAGGTTTTCCTTCCTGCTGAGTACGCCTCTTATATTCGGAGCCATATTACTGGAATCACGACATATAGAATATTCAACCGTATTAAGCACCCCGTTTCTGGCCGGAATCCTGGCATCGGCTACCTTTGGATTCCTGAGCATTAAGTATCTGATAAGATACGTCCAGACAAAGAGCTACAATGTCTTTGTCGTTTATCGCATTTTACTAGCCGCTTTTATCGTGCTGCTCTACCTGGGGAAATCGTTTGTAGAAGCCCCCATCTACATATTGAAGTAGCTATGTAATGTGATTTAAAACGAACAACCCACCGGAGCATTCTCAATTTGGTAGCGATCCTTGCTGCAACCTGGGATGAAATAAAACGTCTCAATGGCATAATCCCAAAAACCGAGGAGGGAAAATGGGAAGAACTGGAATATATAAGAGGTAATGTTCACGGGAAGCCCGTAGTTATAGTCCAAACCGGAGTCGGGATAAGGAGGGCAAGGAAGGGAGCGAGTTTTATAATACAGAAGTTTAAACCGGAGCTAATCATATCCGCCGGACACGGAGGGGCGCTCCATCCCGACCTTAGAGTCGGAGACTTAGTGATAGGAAATTGGGTTTTAAGCCTGAAAAAGAATGAGAAAAGAGAGCTGGCTACTTGCATACCCGACTCAGGAAGCGGTGTTAAAAAAGGCGGGATACTCACGGAAAACAGGTTCATCCACGACCCTATGGAGAAAAGAAGACTGTTTGACATAACCGGAGCCTTATGCGTGGATATGGAAACCTGGGGTGTAGCGGAAGCGGCGATGCAGAGCGGAACCCCTGTTCTCTCGGTGCGGTCGATCTCCGACGAATCAGCCGAAATCATTCCGGACATGGGCTCCATTTATAACCACTCCGGAAATATAGACAAGTGGAAAACGCTAAAATACTTCGCCTCCAGACCATACCTCATTTTGCCCTTTATTCGATTCAGGTATATCAACTCAAAGAAATCTGTGGATTCCCTTAATCGGTTTCTTATGGGATTAATCAAACATGTTTAATTCATGAGATATGACAGTAGAATACTCGTGGTTACTCAAGAATTAATCGGATAGGTATTGTAGAGACGACCCGCCGGGTCGTCTCTACGTTATTTGTCAAATGAAATTTGATTTACTCCTAATTCTGCCTGACTTTGACAAACTCTCTCTTGCCTATTTTCACCCTGAGTAGTTTTCTATGCGGAACTACGGCCTTTGGGTCGGTGATCTTTTCTCCGTCAACGGTCACCCCACCCTGCTCTATCAGCCTCTTCGCTTCCCCCCGGCTTTTGACCCTCTCCGACGAATTCACCACCAAATCCAGGATGGTTGAGCCGTTTTTTTTATCCAGTAAAATCTCCCGGGCATCCTCCGGAAACTCTCTTTCGGAGAACTTGATTTCAAAATCCTTTCGGGCATTGGCGGCGCTATCCTCTCCGTGAAACCAGGAGGTAATTTCATATGCCAGGGTTTTCTTGGCATCCATAGGATGCCACTCCGACTTCATCTTCTTGATTTCTTCCGGGGAACGGGAACTTAAAAGCTCAAAGTATCTCCACATGAGCTCATCGGATACGGACATAACCTTTCCAAATATATCCTCGGGCGTGTCCTCAACCGCTATATAATTCCCAAGCGATTTCGACATCTTCCTCACGCCGTCGATACCCTCCAGGATGGGGAGAAAAATCGCTACTTGGGGCTCCTGACCAAAATATCTCTGAACATCCCGGCCTAGAAGAATGTTAAATTTCTGGTCGGTGCCCCCTAACTCCACGTCCGCCCTGATGTTTGCGGAATCGTAGGCTTGGATAAGTGGGTACAGAAACTCTTTAATGGTAATAGGGATGCCAGATTTATAGCGCTTGTGAAAATCGTCCCGTTCGAGCATCCTGGCCACGTTCTCCAGAGAGGCCAGCCTGAGCAATTCTTCCGCGCTCATTTTCTTTAGCCAGGAGGAATTGAAGACAACCTCGGTTCTATCCTTTCTCAGGATTTTGAAGACCTGTCTTTCGTATGTCTTTGCGTTTTCCACCACCTCGTCCTCGGTTAAGGGAGGCCTGGTTTCAGTCCTTCCTGAAGGGTCGCCTATCATGGCGGTGAAATCCCCGATTAGAAAGACCACGGTGTGCCCCAGGTCCTGAAAATCACGTAGTTTCCTAAGCAGTAGGCAATGTCCCAGGTGTAGGTCGGGCGCAGTAGGGTCAAACCCGGCTTTAATCCTAAGCGGTTCTCCCATTTCCGCCGATTTTTTAAACTTGGCTAAAAGCTCCTCTTCGGAGATTATCTCTTCCGTTCCCCTTCTAATTATCTCGATTTGTTCTTCCGGACTGGGAAAGGTCATTTTTCCGCAAACCCATATGGTTTGCCCTAAAATATAGAATATCCAACACCTAAGTCAACGATGGAATAAAGGTGGATTTTTAGAGAGGAGAAATCCTTATGTCCGTGTTTAAGTTGGAATTGCCATTACCTAAGAATATGCCTGTCACCGGAGCGCATAAGCGGGGAATCGCCGATGAAGACACAGTAATGTGCCGGTCGGCAACGGCTAGCCCGCTGCTTGGGTCAAAGCCCCTCCAGCCTCCGCCGGGAACATAGACCTCGACCCAGGAATGTAAATAGTGCCTCTGATAATCCAGCACATCAAAATAATAACCGCTCACAAAACGCGCCGCCAACCCGAGCATTCGGCATGCGGTCATGAACAACACTGCTAAATCCCGGCACGCCCCTTTTTTCTCGGC
The DNA here is from genome assembly GCA_035559815.1 of Thermodesulfobacteriota bacterium. Classification (NCBI taxonomy): domain Bacteria; kingdom Pseudomonadati; phylum Thermodesulfobacteriota; species Thermodesulfobacteriota bacterium. The sequence goes on along the minus strand of DATMAT010000065.1, from coordinate 16,075 downwards.
AAATGTCTTTTCAGGAAGGTTAGGCCCACCCTGGTCGCGATATTCTTTCTGAAATTGCAGGCTAATTTCACCGGCTAAGTGAGTCAAAAAGGGAACGGTTTGGCGGTTCACCTTTTTAGCCAGCTCATCGACAAAAGCTAACAGTTCTGGGGAATTAGCAATCAGCATTTTATAGGGTTTAAGCAAAAGCTCAAGCTCTTTTGGGTACTCCAAAGGCAGTCTAAGCGCCTCCTTCGGATAAACTAAATAATCAAACGGATTCCTGTTATTGGTTTCGACCAACGCCGTAGTGTTTATGGTCAATTCTCTTGAGGCTCCGTTAAACCATGCCTGATAAACCGTGTTTCCATCCATGTCGATGTATTCTGAAATGCCGGCAGGCCGCGGATTTATCGATATATCAAAATCGAGAATTCTTTGAAAGGGGTCCTCTCTCGGCCGAAACCGGAGAGAATGCGGTTCGAATAGCACCGGTTGGTCATATCTATAATGGGTGTAGTGTTTAATCTCAAATTTCATCTGGCTAAAGGTAACATTCAAGGTTTTTATTCATTAATCAGAAATTCTCAGACATCGGGAGCCGCAGTTTGGAAAACACCAGTTCTACCCAGTCATCCGGTAATTCTTTGACCGAGCCTGCTATCCGTTCCTGCCACCAGAATGACACCCTTTGCAGGTCATCCTTCATAAAACGATGCTCGACTATATTAAAAGAATCCCGGTAATAGATCACGATATCGAGGGGATACTCGACGTCGTTAGAGCTCGTCCTGGTGGCATCAAACGCCAGGAACCCGGCTTTAAGGGCGAATTCCACGGCCGATTCATAACGCAGCACTCGGTCCAATAAGGGTTTTCCGTAACCGGAGTTTCCTATTATGCAATAGGGCGAGCCCTCCCCTACTTCAACCCAATTCCCTTGAGGATAAAGCAGATAGAGTTTGTGCTCCCTATCATGCTCCAACTGTCCACCAACCAGGGCGTACAGGTTGAACCTGAATCCGCCCTCGTCTAGTGATTCCTTATCCTCTTTGAGAACGCGGCGAACCTGCTCCCCGAATGCATTGACCGCCTTATAGAGCTTATCGAAATTCTCGTCGCTTTCCTCGATAACCTCCTGAAAATAGGTTAGCGCCTTATCCCTGGCCGACCTGAGCCCCGAGGTCATAAGGAACATCGAGTGCTGTCTATGTTGATGAGTAGTCACCTTTCTGGCGGTGATACACTCAGAGCCAGTGGTAACCCGTGTATCCGCAACTCCAACCAATCCATCCTTGACTTTCATTCCTAGGCAAAATGTCAATTCTTCACTCCTTGGTCTAGATTATTGTGCTCCTGCCGAAAATTTGTCCGGCGGACGCGAATTGAAAAAGGTCTCATAAATCGAATCGCCGACTTCGTTGAGTCTTGACTGCATATTGTCCAAGTATTCATGCAAACCGGAGGAGAATATCTCGTGTATATCGCTATAATCCAATTCCGACCGTAAAAGCCCCAATCTCTTCTCCGCCAGGTTCTGGTAAGTCCAGAGTTCCGTCCCGGAAACAGCATGCAGAGACTGCTCCGACTGTATAACACAATAGCGAATGGCTCGGGGAAATTCCCGGTCCAGGATGAGGAACTGGGCAATATGATAAGGGCTTATCCGGCCGTAGCTCTTCCGGTACATTTCGAAGGCGCTGGCCGATTTCAATACCGCCAGCCACTGCAGAAGGTCAAGAGGCGTACCGATGCTGACTGCGTGCGGTAACAAGAAGAAATACTTGACGTCGAGAATCCGCGTGGTCTTGTCCGCCCTCTCCAGAAAACGCCCTATACGCCCAAAGTGCCACCCCTCGGAATGGGATATGGTAGAGTCCATTATCCCGGCAAATAGGTAACTGCCCAGTTTTACTTCTTTCAAGAAATCCATGAGCCTTTCCATGCTCCACCCAGCGCTAGACACGGCATCATGGACCTTAAGATAAAACTCGTTTATCTGCTCCCACATCTCGGTTGATATAATCTCCCGGACTGTCCTGGCATTTTCCCTGGCCTTATACAGACAGGAAAGTATGGAGCTGGGGTTCCCCCTATCGAAGGTCAGAAATTGGACCACGTTTTCCCTGGTGGGTTCTCCGTAACGCTCCTCGAATAATTCATAATCTCCAGTGGTTATTACCAATGGTTTCCATTGTTCGGGCAAATCCGGGGGCAGATCCAGGGTAAGGTTGAAATTTACGTCGACGAATCGAGCGTAGTTCTCTGCCCTTTCGATGTAACGATTAAGCCAATATATAGAATCGGCCACCCGGCTTAGCATGCTCCTTTCCCTTAATTTTTGTATGCCACAAAGACACTAAGCCTGTACTGAGCATAGCCGAAGTGACACGAAGTTGGAATAGAGGAGTCAGAATGAAAAAGCTTTTCTTCTGAATTCGGTATTCTGGCCTCTGAATTCTTGTTTAAGCTCATTCTCTTCCTTTGTGTCTTGGTGCCTTAGTGGCCGAAAAATTCTAGACTAACGCAATACCCACGTGTCCTTACTTCCCCCTCCCTGCGAAGAGTTGACCACTAATGAACCTTTTCTCAAGGCAACCCTGGCCAGTCCTCCCGGCATCACATAGATGCTCTCGCCGTAAAGAATAAAGGGCCTTAGGTCAACGTGCCGCCCCTCAAAATGGCCATCCACTATCGTGGGGACCCTGGAAAAACTGATAGTAGGCTGCGCTATGTACGTCCTGGGATTAGCCTCGATTCTCTTTTTGAACTCCTCCTGCTCGGATTTTGTGGAGTGCGGCCCGATTAACATTCCATAACCCCCGGCCTCGTTGGCCTCCTTCACCACCAATTCGTCGATGTGCTCAAGCACGTATTGTCTCTCCTTTTTGTCCCAGCAAACATACGTGGGGATATTGGGCAAGATGATATCTTCATTCAAATAGTATTTGATAATAGCCGGCACGTAGGCATAAATAACCTTATCGTCGGCTACGCCGGTACCGAGGGCATTCACTAAAGAGACTCGGCCCTTCCTATATGCTTCAAAGATACCGGGCACCCCGATTAGAGAATCCGACCTAAACAGTAGCGGGTCCAAAAATTCTTCGTTGAGGCGGCGATATATGACGTCAACCCGTCGCGGTCCCTTGGTAGTCCTCATCTCCACATATCCGTCGTTTAACACCAAATCGGTGCCCTCTACCAGCTCGACCCCCATTTGTTGGGCCAGAAAGGAATGCTCGAAGTAGGCCGAGTTGTAAATGCCCGGCGTAAGCAAGGCAATCGTAGGATTGGGCACGTTGGAAACGTGCTGAAGCATTTCCAACAAGCGAATGGGATAATCATATACCGGCCTGATGCCCAGCTCTTCAAAAACCTCCGGGAAAGTCCGCTTCATTATCTCCCGATTTTCCAGCACGTAGGCAACCCCCGAAGGGCATCGGAGATTATCCTCCAGCACGTAAAACCTCCCGTCTTTGTTGCGGATCAAATCGGTGCCGGTAATGTGACACCAAATCCCTCTTGGAGGGCTGAACCCTATGAACGGTTTAAGGAAGCTCTTGCAGGATTCGATAAGCTCAGACGGGATTACACCATCCTTTACGATCTTCTGCCGGTGATAGACATCGTCTATAAAGAGATTCAGGGCGTATATTCTCTGTTGAAGCCCTCTTTCAATTTGGTTCCACTCCGAGGCGTCGATAATCCGCGGAATTATGTCAAAAGGGAAAATATGCTCGGTGCCTTCTTCTTTATAGACGTTAAAAGTAATGCCCATGGCCAAAAGCGTTCTTTCAGCGGTATGCTGCCTCCGGGTTAACTCCTCCGGCCCCAATTTTTCGACGCACCCCTTGAGCGATCGATACCATGGACGGAGCGCACCCATCTCTTCAAACATCTCGTCGTAAAATCCCTCAACTTGGTAATGGTCGAATCTCATTTTTACCCCGTTTTAAAATACCCTCAGTAAATCAACGATATTCATTCAGGAATAAAACCTAGCTAGGCAAACAACATACCACTCCCAAGGTGCCCACAACTACCCAAAGAAATTTGCCATTGAGGTTTATGGGGAATAAATTGGAAGAATCCCTGCTTAACGTTTAAGCATAGGTTCTTAAAAAATAGACATATAAAGGGGTTATCCCCCAGGTCTAGAAGGAGCAGTGCTGTGCAAAATAATTAGAAATCAACTGCTCATTCTAGAAAACAAAGCCTTTCGGTAGATAAAAACGTCCAAAGATCGGGTCCCTTTTATGCTCGCTATGCAAGTGCTGTCCTTACCCTATTCGTCGAAATAGCGTTTTAACCCTACTCACTTGACGTAGTTTATCCTGAGCCTTTCGGCTTAGTTTATGCTGAGCGAGGTCGAAGCCAAGATAAACTACGCCGAAGGACTCAGGGTGAAGGAATCTTGCAGAGAGTTTAATCACCTCTTCATGGTGAGCGGAGTCGAACCATGAACGCCCTTCGATCTCCTTCAACAAAACTCAAGACAGGCTGGGCTAAGGGCTAAGGGCTTTCCCTAAGTTCCTCTTTCCCTAAATTGTCGAAAAGGGAAATCCCTTCTATGCCCTCACTATAAGCGAATCGATCCCTATTTTGGACAAGTTTGTACCGAGAGCTCAATAAAAAGTGGGAAATTGTAATGGTTCTTACTGCAACTGGGTCTCTTCCGGTTCTGGATAGGTTACCGGTATAGGAGAGGCATGGTGAAGAACCATCAGCCAACCGGATTCGTGGCGTTCGAATATGTTTGTTGACTGGGATATGTTCATCATTATTGGGTTTCTCTTTATGTATATAAGCTCCTGTATGCACGTAACCCAGGCCACGTCTCCCCTTACCTCCACATTAACATTAGAAAGCCTTATGTTTAACTGGTCCCTGGGGTCGAATACATTTTCCCAGCTCTGTCTTATTGCCTCCCATCCCTGGAGCATAATCCAGCCCGGATGCACGCAGCCCGCCCTTGAATCCTTCACCCAGACCGTATCCATCAGCTCCAAATCCCTTCTGCCCAGGGCCTCATAAAACTTCTGGTTTACCTTCAATACCTCTTCGCGGTCGGAACCTCTGGACATCCGATACCTCGGTGTTCAAGCTGATTTTATTTTCTATTTTATCCATATAGTACCCAATTAACAAGCATGGAGCAGTATTTCCGGAACCCATAATCTTACTCTTATGATCGATACTCGTAAGACGATGCTTAACTGTGTTATATTAGAAGTGAAATCATACCAGGTGTTAAAACTGAAGAGAAAAGGAGGAGGAAAAATGTCCCGAACAAAAATCACCCCGCCAGAAGTAGATGAAGTAAGGGTCTCGGTAATCGTGGACAACAGCTTTGATATGCTGATGGTGAGCTCGGATATAGTTAAACGCTTTCCGTTGGGACCAAATCCTTTCGAGGACTCACTGCCCATAGCCGAGCATGGTTTCTCTGCTTTGATTAAAGTCAAGCGAGGCGATAAAGAAGGGACCGTCCTCTTCGATACCGGCGTAAGCCGCACCGGTATACTGCACAACATGGATGCGATGGAGATAAATATCTCCGATATTCAGGCCATAATCTTGAGCCACGGCCATGCCGACCATGCAAACGGCCTGGCCGGTATAGTCAACCGAAAAGGGGCTAAAAATGTCCCACTGGTCCTCCATCCCGACGTTTATCTGGAGAGGAAGGTCACCCTTGCCGGTGGGAACGAAATCCGTCTCCCCGCACCCAGGATCGCCGATTTAAGACAGGAGAACGTAGAAATCATCCAGGATACAAAGCCTTCCATGCTCGTCGATAATATGGTCTTGGTCTCCGGCGAGATTCCGCGTACCAGCGAGTTCGAGAAAGGCTTACCCACCCATTTTGCCAAACGCCATGATTCCTGGGAGCCCGACCCTTTCATCCTGGATGACCAATGTGCCATCGCCAACGTGCGGGATAAAGGCCTGGTAATTGTCACCGGGTGCGGCCATTCCGGGGTAATTAACGTTATTCGTAACGCCCAGGCATTAACCGGTATCACGAAAGTTTATGCGGTAATCGGGGGCTTTCATCTAACCGGCGGCCTTTTCGAGAAGATCATACCAAATACAATCGATGCGCTTAAAGAAATAAATCCCCGTTACATAATGCCCGGGCACTGCACCGGCTGGTCTGCCATACATCAAATCGCCCGCGCCTTGCCCGAAGCCTTTATACCAGGCAGTGTAGGCACGACGCTTATACTTTAGTTTACACATGACAATTTTGTGATGTCCGACAACAAAGGTTTTTCAATCGAATCCAGGATCAAAAGTTTCAAATACGCCTTCTACGGCATTGTGCTTTTAGTTCGTACCCAGCATAACGCCAGAATCCATGCCCTGGCCACATTGGTTGTATGTGCTGCCGGATTCTATTTCGGAATTACAAAAACGGAGTGGTGCTTCATAGTTTTCGCCATCTCCATAGTGTGGACGGCGGAGGCGCTAAATACCGCTCTGGAGTTTATGGGGGATGCTGTGTCTCCGGACCCCAACGAGCTTATCGGCAAAGCCAAGGATATCTCCGCTGCCGGTGTTTTAATTGCCAGTATAGCTGCGGCGGTAGTAGGGATTATTGTATTCGGACCCTATGTTTTAGAGTTTGTAAAACCCAAATGAGAAACCACCCCGAGACTCATAACGGATAAATGGTCTTTGGTTGTCATGCTGAGTGAAGCGAAGCATCTTAAGACGTTAAATATTCTTCGACGGCTGATGGCTTCAATACATCTTAGATACGGCCCGTTCTAAAAATACGATGCCCTACTCCGCAACCATCTTTGCCTTCATCACCATCTCACTTTGGAGCTTTCTGGCATATTTTGCCGCGAAATTAAATCATGTGCCCCCGTTTCTGTTAGTAGGCATTGCGCTTTGCACGAGCGGGGTGATAGGGGCGGTGAAGCTCCGCTCCTGGCGAATTCCTTTGAAAACATTAGCCGTAGGGATCGGAGGAATCTTCGGATACCATTTTCTATACTTCACCGCCTTTCGTTATGCCCCGGCCGTCGAAGCTAATCTGATAAACTACCTCTGGCCGTTGCTGATCGTTTTACTATCGCCGTTATATCTTCACGGTTACGCCCTTCGTCTCCATCATCTAAGCGGTGCCACAATCGGACTTATCGGAGCCGGACTTATCGTAACCGGAGGACATTTGAGCCTGGATTTGGCTAACCTCAAAGGTTACCTCCTTGCCGCAGGAGCAGCCCTGGCCTGGTCAAGTTATTCTTTACTTACAAAGAGGTTGCCGCCCTTTCCCACCGCCGCGGTCGGGGCATTCTGCTTATTCTCGGGCCTTCTATCGCTTCTGGTTTATTTACTAGAATCACTCAATAACCAATCAAACTTTTCTCTGAGCAGTCAGGACTGGATACTGCTACTACTCCTAGGCGCAGGGCCGATGGGAGCAGCCTTCTTTACCTGGGACGCCGCCCTTAAACGCGGCGACCCTCGCATCATCGGCTCCCTTGCCTATATAACGCCGCTTACTTCAACACTGGTGCTGGTCTTTATGGGCGGACGCCGGCTTACCTGGGTCTCCGGATTGGCCATGTTGCTTATCGTTGCCGGGGCAGTTATAGGCTCGCTCGACCTTTTTTCGCCAGAAGGAAAACGGATAACGGATAAATCGAATGGAGGGCTTTAATTAACCTGGTGAAGTCATCGTCTGAGGGTTAAAGTATGAATTCAAGGCATAAGGAGTTCATTCTTCGACCGCGCTCAGAATGAACGGGTGTTTTTTTATTTCTCATCTTTAGCGGATGAATGCATCCGCTCATGCTGAGCCTGTCGAAGCATGGTGTTTTGTTTAGTAAGAGCGGTGTTCGTCCTTATCAAGCTGGGTAGGCTCATGACAAACGGATTTTCCTCAGTTCTCCTTCCCGCAAAGTGGGAAAAGGGAAAATCCTTTTACGCCGTCATTGCCGTCTCCTTTTGGCGGCGTGGCAATCACCTATTTGGGACAAGTTCGTGATGAAGTATAATACGACCTGTATGCTTGACTAAGATAAATTCGGAGTAGCAAACTTATGAAGCAAAATAGATTCATATACACATTCTTGTTACTCGCTATACTGATCACTTCGACCGCATGGGCCGATGTACATGAGTTGGCAGAAATTTTAATAAAAGCGGAGGGCCAAAATCAACCCATACCGGTTCTTTCCGTCCGCTATCCTGAACTGGATATACAAACCGCGTACGAGGTACAGAAAGCCTATGTTCGGAAATGGCTGGTTAACGATAAAATTGCCGGGTTCAAAGCCGGGCTCACCTCTCCAGAGATTCAGAGGAAATTCGGGGTGGAATTTCCAGTCGCCGGCGTGCTCTTTGAATCCGGAAAGAAAGGCGATAAAGCGGTCATAAGTATCTCCGATTTCAAAACACTCATGATAGAGACAGAGATCGGTTTCATGGTGGGAAGGCCTATAACACGCCAAATTGAAGATGTTTCTGAGCTTCGTTGGCATATCAAAGCAATCATGCCCGTAATCGAGCTTCCCGACCTGGGCTATGAGGATTTAAAGAAGCTCAAGGCAGTGGACATTATAGCAAGCAATGTATCGGCTACTCAGTTTATCGTAGGTCAGGAAAAGGGATTGAATGGACTAAACCCCAACGATTTAACTGTTGCCCTCTCTTTAGACGGCCAGTTGGTCAACCAAGGCAAGGGGTCGGATGCTCTAGGGGATCAATGGGAGGCTGCTCTTTGGCTAGTGAATTTCTTGGTGAATCAAGGCTGGGAAATAAAACCCGGACAAATACTCATCACCGGTGTCCTGGGAAAGATGCTTCCGGGGAAACCGGGTAATTACGTCGCCAATTACGGGAATTTGGGCAAAATCCGGTTTGAGATTAGGTAGCACAATCTTTCCGTTTACTCTAATTTGAGATTCTCCTTGATAAATAAGTTAGATGAATCCTAAGTAATAGTGATGGACACAAAGTCTGCATGACCTTCCCCCCAGAAACTAGTCCATTGTAAATGAGAGTTCTCCCCGGTAAGAATAAAAAGATAGGAGGAGAACATGCGTAAGAGGCGATACACGGAAGAACAGATCATCAAGGTGCTGAGGGAGGAAGAATCAGGGTTGAAGGTTCCCGAGTTATGCCGGAAGTACGGGATAAGCGAGCAGACGTTTTACCGCTGGAGGAGCAAGTATGGCGGCATGAACGTACCAGAAGCCGAGCGGTTAAAATTCCTTGAGGAAGAGAACCAACGGTTGAAGCAAATCATTGGGGAGCAGGCCCTGGATATACGGGCACTAAAAGCAGCGCTTGAAAAAAAGTACTAAGCCGTACTCAGCAGAGGGAAGCGGTGACAGTAATGAAGTCAGAGGGGCTGAGCGAGCGGCGGTCATGCAAGTTGGCGGGCCTGGGTAGAGGGACGTATAGATACAAGCCCAGGACTAAGGATGACGAGGGTGTTCGTGAGCGTCTGAGGATATTAGCCGCACAGCGCCCCCGTTTCGGAGCGCCCAGGCTGACAGTGCTGTTGAGACAAGAGCTAGGTCAGGTGAACCATAAACGGGTTGAGAGGATGTATAGGGAAGAGGGTTTACAGCTTCCCCGCAAGAGGGGGAAAAAGCGAGGGGTAAATAACAGGGCGGTCGTACCGTTAATTCCCGGTGAACCAAATGAGCGTTGGAGTATGGATTTTATGAGCGATAGTCTTTGTGACGGCAGAAAGTTCAGGGTATTAACCGTCGTGGATGATTTCACCCGTGAGTGTGTTGCTATTGAAGTGGACAGGGGAATTACCGGTGAGCGTGTAATACGCACATTAAGGTGGCTAAAAGAAGAAAGAGGCCTTCCGGGAGTGCTGGTAATGGACAACGGCCCGGAATTCACGAGCAAGGCTATGCTCAAGTGGTCTAAACCGGCAGGGGTTAAGCTGCATTTTATTGATCCGGGCAGACCAGTGCAGAATGCCTATATAGAGAGCTTCAATGGAAAGCTGAGGGATGAGTGCTTAAACCAGCACTGGTTTGTGAGCCTTGAGGAAGCTAGAAGAATTATAAAATCATGGCGTGTGGACTACAACACTACCCGCCCCCACAGCTCCCTTGGGTACATGACGCCGGATGCATTCAGGTTGAGTTTTGAACAAAAGCTTGAGAATGATAAAATGAAACGGAAACTCTCACTTGCCGTGGTATGAAATACGGGGGGAAGGTCACATCTTGACGTTTAATGAAACAACGTTTAACTTATTCTGAAATTTAAGCGTCCAACAATTAAATTGGAATGACGGATCTGACTACGAAGAATAGTACCTCGAAAAAGTTGCTTTTATCTCTAACCATGTTTCTAGCCTTTTTCCTATCCTCGACAATTTGTGAAAACCCGTACTTATCTAACTATCCTCATAAAGATTGCCTTTCGTATAAGCATTGCCTTTTTTCTCAAGCTGGTAACTCTAAGCAAAATTCCTCTTCGGAAGTTCCAGTTCCAATCAGTCATTGTCACATAGGCAGTTCTTGTTTGCATAATTTCGTTAAATCCGAAAGCATTAAACCTTTAATTAAGGAAGATACTCCATCTTTAACAATATCTTTTAATTATTCTATACCAGAAAATAATCTAATAAAATCCATCTTTAACCCTCCAAGAACCCTTATATAAAGTGGGTTCGACTCCGGAGAATAGTTGTAGCGTTTATTTACTTAACCATTCTCACTACATTCTAGACTTACACTGTTTATAGGTTTAAAAACCTCTGCTACGGTTATTTCTCAGTCTTTGAAAGTTATATCGAACTCACCTTTTCCATTCTAAACGAAATCAATTTCAAAGGAGATTAGAAGTGCCATTTAAAACTATTGTTTTATTTCTCTGTCTTATATCTAGTAGTTTATCTCTGGCAAATTGTCAAATATCCGCTGCTGAAAATCGGATTCAGAGAGAATATACAATCAACGAGTTAATAAAATTAGCCACTGAGAAAAATCCGTCTGTACCTTCAGCGATCTCCAGCATTGATATTGCGAAAGGAGAGCTTAGAGCAGCAAAGGCTTACCCAAACCCGGAAGTAGAGTTTTCCTTAGATAAAGGTAAATCACGCGAGGACAATAGTTCCGAAGCAGAGTACGGTATAGCAGTCATACAGCCCATTGAATGGCCCTTAAAGCGTCTCTATAGAAGGAAGGCTGCCGAGGAAGAAGTAAAGGTCACCGAATTTGAAAAAGAGGCTGTAAGGGTAGAGCTTATTTTTACTACCAAGCAACTTTACTATGCGACTCTCCTTGCTAAGAAAGATGTAGAGATTGCGAGGCAAAATCTAGATACCAGTAAAACCCTTCTCTCCATTATTGAGCGTAGGGTTGAGCTTGGCGAATCAAGAGAACTGGATTTTATTAAATCTAGGGTCGAGACTTTAAAGTTCGAGAGAGAGCTAATTCGCGCCGAGACAAATTTAAGCGCAGTAAAGTCAATTTTAAACAGGTTTCTCGGTAATTCTTTAGAAAAGGATTTTGATATAGACGGTGAACTTACACCCCCTTCCACTATATCCGGATTAGAACAAATAGCCGAGAAAGTTGCCGATTTTAACCCTCAACTAAAAGCCCAAAAAGTTGAAGTCAAGCGCACTGGGTTTTCGCTACTAGAGCAAAAACATCTGATTGTTCCCGATATTTTCCTTCAGGGTTTTTACGATAGGGAGATTGACAAAACCGCTCTAGGAGGCGGAATCGGTATAAGCATCCCGCTCTGGTACCAAAACCAGGGAGGTATCCAGAGTGCAAGGGCTGAGGAACGCAAGGCCTCTTTTGACCTGAAACTCCTAGAAATTGAAATCGGGAACCGCCTCGAAGATCAATACAAGAACTATAAGGTGGCATTCGAACAGTCAAAGATATATTCGACCGAGCTATTAGGTCGGGCAAAGCGGTCACTGGAGATAGCACAGTTTAGCTACGAACAAGGCGAGATAGGTCTTTTAGATGTACTTGATGCCTTGAGAACCTATCGCGACACACTCAGGGAATATTATCAAGTTCTTTTTGAGTTTTATATGGCGGAAATCTCATTAGAGAAAATTGCCGGAGGTGAGATGTGATGACGACCAAAAAACTAATTTTAATTGCCTTGGCTTCAGTATCTTTGATCTCCTTCGCCTCATGTGGTGGAGAAGGGGAGGCTGATAATGAGAAAGAGGTGCACGACGAGGCACATTCAAATCAAATCAATCTCGACCCTAAATCAATACAATCGGCAAACCTAAAGATTGAAGAGGTCTCTTTAAAGTCTCTCAAGAGCATTCTGCAAGCGCCGGGGAAAATTCAGTTTAATGAAAACAAACTTGCCCATGTTGGCTCCCGTGTCCCTGGAAAGATCGATGAGGTTATAGCCAACCTAGGCGATAAGGTGAAAGAGGGCGACAGACTTGCTGTGATAGACAGCACGGAGTTAGGAACGGCACAATCGGAGTATCTCAAGGCAAAAGCAAATCTTCTTGCAGAGGCAAAATCCTATCAAAGAGCAAAGAAACTCCTAGAAGGAAAGGCCATATCCCTTGGAGAATATCAAAAGCGTGAGGCCGAATATCTGAATGTAAGAGCAGAGTTCAAAGCGGCCGAAGACAGGCTTCACCTTTTGGGATTGAGTGAAGAAGAGGTAAAGCGTATCGGGAGTGAGCACATAATCAGATCCAAGGTTGCAGTCAGAGCCCCATTTTCCGGAACGGTGGTAGAGAGGCACGCTACTCTTGGTGAAGTCATTGAACCAGCCACAAATCTATTTACTGTTGCAGACCTGTCAACGCTCTGGTCCATAGCCGACGTTCCTGAAAAGGATATTCCTCAGGTTAAGACCGGGCTTCCTGTAGAGGTAAGAGTCTCTCCATATCCCGACGATATGTTTAAAGGCATCGTTACATACATAGGAGACCAGATCGACCCTTCCACGCGCACTGTAAGGGTTCGTACAGAGGTCGATAACTCCTTGGGGAAACTTAAGCCTGAGATGTTCGCTACGGTTTTCATAACCACGGATGTTGTTACGAATGTCCTGGCGATTCCGGGAGAAGCGGTTCAAACAGATGGGAATAAAAAGATTGTGTTTATTGATAAAGGCAATGGTGGGTTTGAGAAAAGAGAGGTTTCACTGGGAAGACAGGTTGATAGCTTCTATCAAGTAGTAGAGGGCATTAAAGCGGGTGAAAAGATAGTTACTAAAGGGAGTTTTCTGCTTAAATCCGAAGCTCAAAAGGGTGAGATAGGGGAGGAACATTGAGATGATAGATAGGATCATAACGTTTGCCCTTGAGCAGAGATTCCTGGTTATGGTTTTTACAGTCCTAATTATAGGTCTAGGTATTTATTCAGCCAAAAAGCTTCCCATCGATGCTTTTCCTGATGTTACAAATATACAGGTTCAGATAATAACCCAGGCTGAAGGGATGGCACCTACCGAGGTTGAAAGGCTGGTCAGTTTCCCTATCGAAGTAACCATGACCGGCCTTCCAAGGGTAACAGAGGTGAGGTCGCTTTCAAAGATTGGACTTTCTGTGGTCACGGTAGTGTTTGAGGATGATGTAGATATCTACTTTGCAAGACAGCTCGTATTTGAGAGGCTTCAGGGCGCGAAAGAGAACCTGCCTCCAGGGGTTGACCCGGAGATGGGGCCGATTTCTACCGGTCTTGGGGAGATTTACCAATACGTCGTTGAAGGCGATGGTTACAGCCCGATTGAACTCCGCACGATACAGGACTGGATTATCAGACCGATTCTCCGCACCGTTCCAGGTGTAACCGATGTAAACAGCTTCGGCGGGTTTGTAAAGCAGTACCACGTTCTCATCAATCCTCAGAAGCTCATAAGCCATAACCTAACACTCCGGGAGGTTTTTGAGGCAGTAGAGAAAAATAACGCCAATGCCGGAGGAAACTTCATAGAGCATAACTCGGAGCAGTATATAGTCCGCGGATTAGGTTTGGTTAAGACAACCGAGGATTTAAGAAACATAATCATCACATCGCACGATGGGACTCCAATATACGTGAAAGATGTAGCCGATGTAACAGTCGGTCCGGAAATAAGACAGGGAGCGGTTACCAAGGACGGCGAGGGTGAGGTAGTAACCGGAATAACATTGATGCTTAAAGGGGCAAGCGGAAGAGAAGTGGTAACGAAGGTAAAAGAAAAAGTAGATGAGATTCAAAAGTCGCTTCCTCCGGGTGTAAGTATTAAGCCCTTTTACGACAGGACTGACCTGGTAAAGAGAGCGATTAAGACCGTTACAAAAGCGCTTGAAGAAGGAGCGATTTTCATTTTCCTTGTTCTCCTTCTGTTCCTGGGAAATTTCCGTTCCGCTCTGATTGTCGGAACCGTTTTACCTCTTTCCGCCCTTTTTACATTCATCATGATGGAATGGTTTCATCTCTCTGCAAATCTCATGTCTCTTGGCGGGCTTGCCATAGGGATCGGTATGCTCGTTGACGGCGCAGTGGTTATGGTTGAGAACGTTTATCGCCACCTGGAAGAAAACCCGGAAGCGAGAGAAAACATAGTACATACTGTGCTCGAAGCCGCTAAAGAGGTGGGTAGACCAATTGTCTTTGGAATCTCAATAATCATAGTGGTATTCCTTCCGCTTTTTACGCTTCAGGGCATCGAGGGAAAGATGTTCTCCCCCATGGCTTTCACTGTTAGTTTCGCCCTCTTGGGGTCGCTGATTTTTTCTCTAACCGTGATACCTATACTCTGTACTTTTCTGCTCGGAGAAGGACGCTCCAGTTTTACAAATATCGGTCTCTTTAATAGATTGGGCAGACTGTTTGAATCGCTATCAAACAGGATTATCAATTCTCTTAAGAACCTCTACATCCCGATCTTGAAGAAAGCCCTTGGTCGTAGAAAGCTCGTAGTAGGAGGAGCGGTGGCAGCGCTTGTACTGAACCTTTCCCTATTCCCTTTTATTGGGACGGAATTCTTGCCGCAACTGAATGAAGGCTCAGTCGCCATACAGGCATTTCGCCTTCCGAGTATTTCACTCACCGAGTCCCTTCAGGTTTCAGGTCAAATCGAAAGAGCACTTATAAAATTTCCAGAGGTCGAGACGGTGGTATCTAAAACCGGGCGCGCAGAGATAGCTTCGGACCCAATGGGGGTAGAAATAAGCGATATTCTCGTGAACCTCAAGCCTCAAAGTGATTGGAAAACGGCGGAGACCAGTGAAGAGTTGGCCGCAAAGATGAGAGAGGAACTGGCTCTGATTCCTGGTGTAGCCTATAGTTTCTCTCAGCCCATTGCCCTCAGGGTTGATGAGCTCATATCAGGCGTAAAAGCCCAGATTGCCATAAAACTCTTTGGCGAAGATATGGATGTCTTGAAAAACAAGGCCGATGAAATCAGAGGAGTAGTCTCGCAAATCAAAGGAGTTGAGGATTTAAACGTTGAACGTGTCCACGGTCTTCAATACCTTCAGATAGATATAGACAGGTCTCAAATAGCCAGATACGGAATAAACGTCTCAGACATTCAGGAGATAGTTGAAACGGCAATTGGAGGTAAAGTTGCAACAGAGGTATTCGAAGGACAAAGAAGGTTCGGAGTCTTGGTTAGATTTCCTGAGGATGTCAGAAAAGACGTAAACACTATCAAGAATATACTGGTAAGCGCTCCAAACGGCGCCCGCATTCCTCTTGAACAGTTGGCCGGGGTCTACCTCGAAGAAGGCCCGGCCCAGATAAGCAGGGAAAATGGACAGCGAAGAATTGTGATTGAGTGCAACGTTTCAGGTAGGGACATCGGAGGTTTTGTTGATGAGGCTCAAAAAAAGATAGCCGCCCAAGTACAGCTTCCGCCGGGGTATTTCATTGATTGGGGCGGACAGTTTGAGAACCAGCAGAGGGCTATGGCTAGGCTCTATATCGTGGTGCCTCTGGTGATCTTACTCATATTCATTCTTCTCTTCAGCACATTTAATTCTATTAAGAACGCCCTCCTTATTATAATGAACATTCCGTTTGCCATTATCGGCGGGGTACTGGCTCTTTTCATCTCCGGGCTTTATTTAAGCGTCTCCGCTTCAGTAGGATTCATAGCTCTCTTTGGAGTAGCG
>DATMAT010000064.1 GCA_035559815.1 Thermodesulfobacteriota bacterium | reverse complement strand
CGATTTCCCCGATAACTGCTCGGCAGTGTAGCCTAGTTGTTCTGCTCCTAACTGATTGACATAAAGGACCGTTCCTTCTGCGTCGGTGGTAAAACACATTAAGGGATTGTTTTCGTATAGAGTCCGATACCGTTCCTCACTTTCCTTTAGTCTCTCCTGTGCCCTCTTTTGGTCGGTAATGTCTATCATGAAACCACGGAGTGTTATTGGCTCGCCGCCAATAGACTCAACATTGACCATGTCGTGAATCCAAACGACCTTCCCATCCGAGGCAATCATCCGGTAGTCGAATTCATAATCTCTTAAACCGCGGCTTGACTGCTCACAGTATTTAATAGCAAATCCCCGGTCTTCAGGGTGAATATGGGCACTCCAGAAATCTTTTTCATACCATTGGTCGACTGTATATCCAAATAACTCAACCATCTGAGGACCAACATAGGTAAACCGCCCGGTTTTTGCATCAGATATCCATGGCACGGCTTTGGTACCCTCAACTAAAGTCCGGATCAAATGACGGCCCTCGAGCGATTCTGCTTCGGCCCGCTTCAAATTGGTTATATCCTGTACCATGATGCCCACTGCCTGCACTTTTCCATCATCCTCGAAGGGATAAAGACTGACTAGCCAATATCTAAGGTCTTGAAGCTTTATCGGAGCTGGGCACCTAAATTCAAGGCTTAATGCTGGTTCACCCGTATCAAGTACCCCACGTAACACGGGCTCAAAAATTGATGTGATTTCAGGTGTGGCCTCGTTAAGTGAGTGCCCAATATGCTCTTCAACAGACTTGCCGTTTATCGCGGCCAGCGTTTCATTGATAGAGATGTAACGCAAGTCTCGGTCTATTATGCATAAACCGATTGGGGCTTTCTGAAAAAGAAACTCCAACCGGGCTAGTTTGTTTGAGGGAATTCCCCCGTAAAAAGCAGGAAATGCAGAAGGTCTTGCACCCCGCCCTTCAATCTGGTCCATGGATTTCCCCATCCTGAACAAGTGAAGGCGTATTTATCACTTGCAATTCGTTATACGCTCTATCCTGGTGATTAGGACTTGCAGAGCAACTGTCATTCTAGCACATCCAATCGTTTTGTCGAGTTGGGGATTTTCAAGGTAAGAAGCCCATCAGGATAGGTCTTGAATTTTTGACGTCCCAGCTCGGTGGAGATCTTTGTTTTAGTCTACTTGTCCTAGCTCGACCCTAAATCCAGCTAATGCATCAGATTATTAGCCAGTAGGTTTTGTAGTTAACGCAAGCATGCGTTCCTCCCTACATTTGCATGCACAAATTTACACAGGTCGGCAATCTATCGCTGTTTAATTGCAAGCTCGGTATCCTCGACACCGGATTTCCGACTCGAATACAAACCCGAAATTTAGTGTAATCCCCGAAATATCGGGGGCAGAGTGATGCATTCGGGGAGTTCAATTATCTGACCAAACGATAAAAAGTCTATTATCTCCGGGAATTAGAATATCTTTATAATACCCCCATTCTTGGCATACAGCTTGCTGGTAAGAAATATATCGGAATTGATATCGTGACATGACTTAGAAACGTCACATATCAACTCCGTAATCTGGTAGGTCGTGAGAACAATCATGGGATCTTTTTGGATAATTTCTACAGTGTTCCCTACGAATAATCAAGATGGGACTCTGATAAGCAAGGCTGGAGAAAATGCAAATTATTTGTTCATGGTGTGGAAAATATATGGGAGATAAGGAACCTCTAAGCGATTTGTCCATTACTAGCACCATTTGGGGTGAATGTTATAGGAAGACCCGATATAAAAATGAAGAATCTGGAGAAGAATATAGAGAAGGAGTAGCAAAGAGTAGAAGGGTGGATGATGAAAGGGAGGAGTGAGAAACTCAAAAAATTTTATAGGCTAGAAGTAATAAATACCATAAATCTTAGCGGACAAATCAGCGTTATGCTAGCTTCAGACTCGCAGTTTTTTTATATGAAATCTCTAACATAATAAAAAGTGGAAGTGATAATATAAAGGTCACAACTGAGGTCTCAAAACAAAATATTAAAAGGCACCTTATCGAAGTAAAACCCCAGTTCTTACTCCTCGACAACAGGCTCTTTAGGCTAAACGTTCATAATCTTTTAAGCTTCATCTTAAAGAACTGTCCCGGCACCAAAGTCATTTTACTTAGCTGTTGCACCCAGTATGAATCTAACTTACCCAACACTATTTACATTAATAGAGATACGAACTCATCAGAAGTTCTTGGCATTATAAATCGTGAAACTTCATGCAAGGATGAAGAGAATGGAGCTAAGAAGAGCAGCGCCAGATGATTTTATAGAACTTACCAGAGCAGCGGAAGAGACTTTCGAACCTATTCAAAACGAAGACAGCTTCATGTTTGATCTAGCGGAAACCGAACAGGTCATTGAACCCGATGAGATAAAGAACGGAAACATGATAGAGAGCCGAGTAGGCCAGGAATCTATAGCCCTCCATGCCTACTTCAGAGACATATTAAGAGAACCCCTTCTTACTCCTAAGAACGAAAGAGAGATTTCGGCAAAAATAAAGAATTGCAGGGGAAAGATAGCAAAAATAAAAGCGCTCCTAAGCGAGCTTTCAGGACAAACGAAGAAAGACAATTTAAACGGGCATAGAAAAGGCGGGGAATGCTCATTATCGAAGAAAATAGAGAGGCTTAATGCTTTTGCCAGAGCCTATTCCGAGCTGGCAAAAGATTTGAGAAATAGATTTATAAAGGCCAACTTAAGACTGGTTTTGCATATAGCTAAAAGATACGCAAATAACGGGCTTTCCATTCTCGATGTCATTCAGGAAGGGAATCTGGGATTAATGAGAGCGGTGGATAAATTTGACCATGAAAAGGGATTTAAATTCTCGACTTATGCTTCATGGTGGATACACCAGTTCATAATACGAGCGGTTTTGACGCAGACCGAGACGATTAGAATTCCGGTATATTTGCTCGAGAATTCGGCTAAGGTGTATAGAACGATTGCCGAACTGGAGAAGGAAATGGGAAGAAGACCTATACCCGAGGAGGTCGCAAAGAAAGCAAGGGTGTCCGTTAATGCCGTAAAGAGGATTATTGAAGCCAAAATCTATACGACTCATCTGTATTCGCCCGTAATCGACGGTGAGACTTTAACTCTTTTTGATGTCATAGCGGACGAAGGGTCACCCGTCCCAGACTCCACGATATCAAAGACAGAGCTTCCGAAAAAAATAATAGAGGCTCTTTCACTCCTCAAGCCAAGGGATGAGCAAATAATCAGAATGAGGTTCGGACTGAATCAAGAAGGCGCCGTACATACGCTTGGTGATATAGGAAAAAAATTCGGCCTCACACGCGAGCGCATACGGCAACTTGAGAAAAAAGCACTCAAAAAAATCTCATCTTCGGAGCTTGGAAAGGTTCTAAGGAGCTTTCGAGAATAAGAAATGAAAGCACTTGACAGACTGGGGTACATCTGTGAGTAGCTGCGGTCGTAAGTTCGCTTTTCGTGTAACAACCCATTCACCTCGACGAGTGGCATACAGACTCGACACTCCCCTTTCTTTACAGATTGAAAAAGGACTTATCCAGGTTATTAAGTCCGTCGCTTTCTACTGGGTGATGGAAAGAGTATATGCATTCTGGCAGTAATCACCTTCATGCCGAATAGGGATACTAATCTTTTTGCGGATCGAGAATTGAAGTGGGATGGGAATGCAAAGAAAACCCATTGGAAGGAGATTCTCGATGAAAAATACTCAAAAAAACGAAAAGTAACATTCAAGGAGGATGGCATGAAATTATCGGTTATTATAACAGCTGGCTTGGCGTTAGCTCTACTTGCCTGTCTACAGAATCCGGGCGAGAAAACTATTACCGCCCCCGACACGGAGGGCAAATCTGTGAAGACAACCCTTACGGGGACAAACTGGCTGGTAGAAGACATAGCAGGGAGAGGCGTGGTGGAGAATTCACAGCCCACCATCCGTTTCGACGAAGGCGGCCGTGTATCAGGAAGTACGGGATGTAATCTTTTTAATGGCATTGTCACAATCAAGGGCGATACCATTAAGTTCGGCCAGATGGCGACAACTAAGCGCGGATGCATTCCTTCCCTAATGGACCAGGAGCTGCGGTTCCTCAAGGCTATGGAAGAAGTCCGCAGTTTTTCCATGGGTCAAGATGGATTGTTATACCTCTATGGCCCCAACCCCGAGCCTCTCTTTAGGCTCTCGCGGATGGCTGACCCGAGCCAATGAATAAAAGAAACTACATGAGCCCAAACTATATCCTTTTGTTAGTGAAACCATTTAAATTTGACCTCAAGAAACACTAGGAGGAAGGTTATGGACATTCCAATCCTTTACCAGATGCCCACCCTGGTTATCGGGCTGTTTTTTGCCGTGATATTGCTTGCGGCACTGGAGGTCGGCTATCGAATCGGCCGTTGGCGGAGAAAGGAAACGACTGAGACTGACAGGAAAGAGCAAGGGGATCTCGTCCTGACTTCAATGTACGCACTGCTTGGGCTCATGCTGGCATTTACTTACACCTTCACGTTGAGCCGCGCTGACCTGCGTAAACAGGCAGTGATAAACGAAGCTAACGCCATCGGAACGGCGTTTCTCAGGGCCGGTTTGGCGCCTGAGCCGTACCGTACCGAACTTCGAGAAGCGCTACTCGACTACGCCAAGACCCGAGTGGTCCCAGTCGGGACGGCAGTCACCAATGAACAACTCCGGAAGACTGTCGCAAATACATTGCAGGCTCTGTCCAAGATCTGGCCCCTTACAGAGGAAATGGTGAAGTCTAAACCAGCGGGGCCAGTCGAGGTTTCGATCGTCCAGTCGATCAACGAAGTTATCGACATGAACACCAAGCGCCTCGCCGTTTCCTTCGACCGGCTGCCTGGGGTCGTTTTACTGATGCTTCTTTTTATTGCCAGCGCAGCAGTTGCAATGACTGGTTTAAATGCTGGGCTTTCCGGACGAATGAACCGCTGGGGTCTCACCTTACTCATACTTGTTCTTGCATTTGTCATGCTTATAATCACCGACTTTGACCGTCCCATAAGAGGCTTTGTCCAGGTGAGCCAGCAGAGCCTTGTGGACGTTATCCAGGAAATGGAGAACACACTTGCTAAATGATGCCAAATCCGACTAGTAGCTATGCGAATCAGTAAATGCCTCCTCGAGAATGACGCCCAGGTCGGTCTTGAAATAGCGCTGGATGATATCAGCCACCTCCTTACGCGCCGCCACATCGTCGTTGGCGAAGCGCCCGTGCAGGTCGGAGGCCATGGCGGTGAAACGCTCGAGCAACTCCGGGTCGAAGTGCTCTCCGGCCCCCCGCTTCAGTATCTCCAGTGATTGCTCTACGGTCAGAGGTTTTTTGTAGGGCCGCTCCGAGGTCAGGGCATCGAACACGTCGGCAATGGCAAAAATGCGCGCAGTAAGCGGAATGCCTTCACCCTTGAGGCCCCGGTAATAACCCTTGCCCGCATACTGCTCGTGGTGGCTGGCGATCAGTTCCCCCGCATCCTGAAGCCAGCTCGACTGCCCGATGATATCTACACCGTGGGGGACGTGCGTTTTCATGACCTCATATTCCTCATCGGTCAGTTTGCCGGGCTTTAAAAGGATGTGGTCGCGAACGCCGATTTTACCTACGTCGTGGAGGAAAGCGCCCTTGATGAGACGGCGAATGACGGCGTCTTCCACGGCGCACGCTTCAGCAAGGCGAACCGAGTAGATCGTGACCCGGTAATTGTGCGCGTCGGTATCGCTGTCACGCTTAGCTATGGCATTGCCCAAGACCTGCAGGGTCTCCAGGTTAGCGTCTAGCAGTTGAATGGATAAGCCGCTCAGCCGACGGATCAAGCGGCGGATTATGGGATATATCATCAACGTAGTCACTACTACGATGGCTACAGCGGTCAGCACGGCGACGGCAAGACCACGGTCGAATTTCGAGATTGTTTCGGCCGAGAGCACGAAAATCCCGTTAATCTGGGCTACTCTTATTCCCTTCCGGTCAAACACCGGGTCCACAACCGCCACCGCGCCGGGAACAGGGCTGTCGTGAATGCGTTTCAGTTGAATCTGCCCGGGATTGGCCTTAAAGTATTGCTTCCTGGCTAAAGCAATCAACTCGGCCATAGCGCCCCCTTGATTGTGGGGGTAGCTCGCCAGTTGCCTGCCGTTAACGTCCAGCACTTCTACGAAGACGAACCGGCCGAGCTTGGAAGAAGGCATGTCTTCCTCCAGTCCGTCGAGCGCCCTAGATACGACGTTTTGCCAGGGTTCTCCGGAGAATCGAGAAATCTGGCGTACACGGGCACGGAGCAATTCAGCGCCCAGTATGGTGCGCTCCTCGATGGCCGTGGCGATGCCCTGACGTTCGATGAGATATGTAGCTACTCCGACCAGCAGTGCTACTGCCAGCGCCACCAGCGTCATTCGCATTAGCAGGTCTCTTCTTATCGATTTACTGCGGTCGTTCACGGCAGCGGATTCGCCATCAAATAGCTTCATTTCATCCTTCTTTCCTGCGTTCATTTTTTCTTTTCCGAGATTACGCTGAAGTCATAAGAGCTATTCCTTCCTCATTATAACGCTAAATCTATGGTTTTAACCCAACTTATTCAAAAAACTCACTAAGCCTAAGCATTCCGGATTCCCACTATGAGCGCCACGTTGACGATAATCCGGTGAGTGCAGTGCCCACCCAAGATGACCCCGGCGGTCTCAAAATTACCGGCAGGTGAACGAAAGGAAGCGCCAGACTCACACTTTTACTTCTTTGGAAGTGCGACCCGCTGCCCGTACTCTCATGCTCCAATCGTCCACAATTATCACTTTACAAGAAACGCTTCTTAACGTAGCTTGTAGCACTTATTATGCATCAAACCGTCAAAAAGAATCCCTTAGAATGATAAGCGCATTCACAAAAACCTTCATAGATATTTCTATACCTGTCCTTGTTTTTTTCACGATGTTAGTGGTTGGCT
Organism: Thermodesulfobacteriota bacterium; assembly: GCA_035559815.1. Lineage (NCBI taxonomy): Bacteria > Pseudomonadati > Thermodesulfobacteriota > Thermodesulfobacteriota bacterium. The sequence continues at coordinate 1,058 of DATMAT010000064.1, read as the reverse complement.
TGGACCTTACCGTCGAGGATTTCAGGCAAGTCATGCGTAAACCAAGAACTGTAGTGTTTGGAACCCTCGGTCAGTTCATATTTCTTCCTGTAGTTGGCATAGTTTTGGTTCATATGCTCAAACTCGAACCTTATATTCTGTCGGGCATTTTACTGATCGCCGCATGTCCCGGAGGAGCAATGTCTAACTTCTATGTTTACTTGGCACGCTCTAATACGGCTCTATCGGTTACCTTAACCGCCGTGTCCTGCTTATTAGCGGCGATCATTTTACCTGTACTGATGAAGGTGTATGGGCTTTATCTTAATAATCCTTTCGATTTTTCGGTACCTTTCCCAATAATATTTGCTCAACTCCTGGTTATGCTGGTTATCCCGACTATATTGGGTATGTGCTTGCGCCACTATAAGCCGGTTTTCACCAAACGGTATGAAGCTCTCTTTAGGGGTGTCAGCATCGCCGCCCTGGTAGGTATTGTTGGATTTGTAGTCTATCAGGAAGCGGGAAATCTCCTGCTCGGAATAACGGATACTGTTTTGGCAAGTGTCGTCTTCATCATAATATCGATGATATTTGGATTTGGGATTGGCTCGATCTTAGGTCTAAACGCGCATGACCGTTTTACCCTCTTGGTTGAATTTGCAGTGAGAAATATCGCCATCGCCACTGCTATCGCGGTCACAATCCTTAATCGAACCGAGTTTGCGGTCTTCGCAACCGTCTATTTTCTTATCCAGGTTCCCTTAGTAGTCCTAGCAATTATTTTCTTCAAAAGATTGCGATCCCATCACATGCATTCATCTAGTATCTTGTAAACTTAATTTTGACAGGATTTATACGCCCTTCGACGAACTCAGGGCGAACGGTTCAAGCCGTTCGTGGTGAGTAGTGAGCTTGTCGAACTATCGAACCATGAACGGGATAATATCAAAAAGTGTGTAAAAGTATTTGCAGGCGGCGAATCCTTTTATATCTTTTTAGCTGAGAAAACAAAAAAGAAAGGAGACGCCACCCATGGGAAAGCATACCGAGAAGAAGGCAGAGAAATCAAGAGTAAC
>DATMAT010000063.1 GCA_035559815.1 Thermodesulfobacteriota bacterium | reverse complement strand
CCAGGTGAGGCTTTTTTGGTCGATTTGAACCCCTTCGCGCTCAAGTAAGGTTAGAATGGCGTCCACTGCTTCCTGTGCTGAATAATCCCCGTACTCTTGCCTGAAATTCATCTCTCCGTACCTCCTTAATTACCAACTCCGTGGCTCAAATACTTTAGGAACTATTATCCTAGGCCTATCTGTATATGCTTTATATAATTTATCGGCTTTTATGTCAAGTCTTATTTCTGCTTAAGACTTTTGCACAGTGATATTGGTAAAAAGAATGAAATGAGGTATATGTTTGGTTAAACGATTGGGTTGAACGATTTTAATCCCTACTGTAAAGCAAAAACTTTCATTATTCAGATTCAGCTTGAACTCTTTTGAGTTTCACTTGAGCGCACCTTTCAGCTACAGCGGCTCTAATAAACGATCCTAGTTCATCTTTTTTCCCGTATTTTGGGCTATGACTACTTATAACCCTAGAAGTTTTCAAAAATTGAATTAAAGCAGTCTTTGCTGATTTTTTCTTAGCAGGATCAAATACTCCAAAAGGCAAACCACCATTATTTTTTATTAAACTAAAACAGGGTATATCCGTAAGCCCATCACCAACGTATATCATATTTTTAAAAGGGATCGGTCGACTTTTTTCCGGAATATTCTTATTCACCAAATATGGGTTTTTAATAGTATCCTTTGGATCTATCCCTTTATTTATTTCAAAAAGATATCGTGTTTTTTCTGTAAAGGTCACGCATCTTTTAATATACTTTAGAATGCCACTATCTTTATCCCCAGCTAGTTGGCATCCATATACAGCTGTAAAATAATCTTGGATAATGCCACAACCCTCAATTATTTCTTGCAAGCCACCCGAAATCACGAAGAACTTAATTTCCATTCCTGTACGTTTGGCAATTTTAGTAAGGTCTTCGAAAAGTTTTGGTAGCCCAGAATAAAAAAGCTTATTTATCTTATTTTTACCAAAATCAGCAAGATCTCCGTTTGTTAATTCACCGAAAGGTTTATCTTTTCCTATATTCTTAATTAAAAGATTAAGATATGCGTGCGCAGGATCATATCCAGATAGAACTAACTTTTTTACTTCTTTCTTCCAAAAAACGTTTGGGTTAATGCCATATTCCTGCAGAAGCGAGGATGTTGTATCAGGAGCAAGAGTGTCATCAAAGTCAAAGATTAATGCCAATGTTGAGCACATCTAACAAATGCCCTTCACCATGATCAATTAAATTCCGCTTGGATTGAATGACCTAGAACTCAAATATCAGACTTCGATTCGATAAAATATCAAACTGAATGATTATTCATCTTGCTTGGAATGATTAGCGGCCTGCTTAGCTCTAGATTTGTCAATTTGGATTGTTAAACTAATAAGTTTTCTTGTGATTGAATTCAACATTTTAGGGGTTACTACACTTATTGTTCTAGCAGAAACTTTCCTAGAGGAGGCCTTTACAGATGCTTTCACAAGAGATGTTTTAGGCATAGATAACCCTCCTTACAGTTTTGAATGTGGATTGTATTACAAACAGGCAATTTCGTCAATAAATTTTTTCTTCTGCTATTATTACACGCTTAAGGTCAGTTTCTAGTAGTTATTGCAATACTGCTTTAAATTTCTTTAAAATATCTTGTTTAAGATATCTGCAAATAAGAATGGCGGCGGAGGGAATCGAACCCCCGACAAAGGCCTTATGAGAGCCCTGCTCTACCTCTGAGCTACGCCGCCGAATTTCGCCTGTTTAGTACATAGCTTAAAATTTTAAAATCTTGGGGTGAAATACATTAAGTACTAGTAGTGGAGATTATATCACGGAAGGTTCAAGCTTCAAGCTGGCCTAATAGCAAAAAGATGCAGGTTTAAGATACCTAAAAACTGGCGATTTGACTCGGCCGGTCTGACTATTAAAATTTTTAGAAGATAATCACTCTCATCAAACCTAAACTTGAAAGAATTTTTCGAATATAAAAAATTCCTCTTGACAATTTAAGTAGAATACTTTATTTTTATATTAAAAGTTAAATTTAGCACTTATAAATCATCCTCCATCCTCCTTTAAGATGGTGGGAATGTTCCCCGGAGCGGGGACATTCCCACTTATTTTTTTATTATAACTGTAATTGACTAAACACCCTTTCGATAGATTCTGTAAACTCGGCTTTTAGGCCGTCCTAGGAATATTTGGGCTTGGGTTAATTCTGACGCCTTTTTTGTGACAATAAAGGGCTTAAGCTTTATTTAGTTTGCCTGGGTAGATTCCAGCTCGGCCTTAGAATTGGCCCCTAACCTGATTTTCGAAGACGCCTCCATAGCACACTTTCCGTTGTAAGTTCCGCCGTCTTCTATAATCAGGGATTTAGTAGATACATCCCCGTAAACGCTTCCGCCTTTTTTAATCTCCATTCTCTCCGACTCGACGTTACCCTCTACTTTCCCATACACTATGACCTCGCTCGCCCTGACCTCGCCCGAAACCACCCCCTTATCCCCGATAATAAGACTTCCTTTTCCCTTGATGTTTCCTACTACATTCCCGTCCACCCTGGTGGATGAAGGAGAGGTGATATCTCCCTCGAATAAGCAGCCTTCGCCTATCAAGGTAGTAATCTCGTTTGATTTGGTAGTGGCATTTTTCATGTTCTTATCCTTTCCAAACATTTTCTGCTACCTCAAGGACAAATATTTCTCCGGGTTTAAATTTTTGCCGTTTCTTATCACCTCGTAGTGTACATGTGTACCTGTAGACCTCCCAGTAGAGCCGGCATAACCAATTATATCCCCGGATTTAACCTCTTGTCCTTTCTTTACCTCTATCTCCGATAGATGCCCATAGAGCGTTTCATACCCATCTTTATGCTTAACAATAACCGTTTTCCCGTAGCCCTTTTTCCAGTCGGCATGGCCCACCACCCCATCCGCAGTGGTAATTACGGCTTGTCCAGGCTTGGCTTCTATATCGATACCTGAATGAAAAGCCAACCTATGGTTAAATGGGTCTTTTCGATAGCCGTAAGTAGAGTTGACCTCTCCAGACAAGGGTTCGCCCACCGGGAAATTTGCCATCACGTCAAATAAATCGTCAATATCATCGTCTATAAAATCGACGTAGGACAAATTCAACCCATCAGCCGCTATATAGCTACCGCCGACTGATAATTCCCTTTTTATTCCCTTCTTGGCCAAGAGCTCTTGCATCTCTATAAGTTTTCCCTCTATCTCCATAAATTTTTCCTCTAACTCCTTCTTTGCGAGTTCGCTTTCGTCCAAATTCCGGCTTAAAAAGTCAATCTCGATTACAAGCCGTTTTGAAAGCTCTTTTTTCTGGCTTGCTTTCTTGTAAAAGATATAGCTGGTCATAAAAGAAGTCATAGAGAGTAAGGTTAACCCTATCAAAGTAAAAAAGGCTATCTTCACCTGAAAGAGCCTCACGGTGATCGATCTTACGTCCTTTCTATTCGGGGTAACCATCAGAATGGTCATGCGCTCCTTTTCCATAGCACCCTCCTTCAAGAAATCGGTTATTTGGTAGTAACTCTGCCGAGAAAGTTACTTCTTTTGGATTTAGAACTACGGGCGAAAGTAAAAAGCCGCATCCATAATGCCTAATTCCCTCGGAAAGTGCAATAGCCGGAGAAAAAGTACGGAACACGGCCTAAGTATGGTAATTATCCCCTTTTACGGTACCGATAAATGACTCAGGGAGTTTTTTCGCGGTGCAGACAAAATGCATAAGACTTTAGTTTGGTAATATATGGACCTAAGCCGAATGCTCGACAGGAGCCCAAAAAAGATAAGCTGATTGTTTAAGAGACCTAGCCCGGTTAATGCGGTATTCCTTCGGGCGTAATTGTATTCCAGCCCAAGGTCTAATAATATCTCTATTTATTTTTGGTATATTATGTTAAGTTTTGAGTCGATTAATAACTCGGTTTGAATTGAACTCACTAGACAGGGCAGGGGATAATTCGGTTAGAATATCTCTTGCTCAGGGGAGGAGATAATGTGCACTAAAAGGATTCTCATCGTAGAGGATGACGAAACCGTAGCCAATCTAGAAAAGGCGATTTTAGAGGGAGAGGGATTCAATGTAGAAATCGCCAGAGACGGTGTAGAAGGATTGGAGATGATTAACCACGATGGCTACGAGGTGATAATCTCTGACTTTACAATGCCAAGAATGATGGGAGACGAATTCTATCTCCGGGTAAAAGAACTGAACCAGGACCTGGCCAAAAGAATCATATTCGTCACGTCGGCCGCGAATGATTTCATGAGGTCAACCGGTAATAGATTACTGGAGAAACCTTTCTCAAACCAGCAACTGATTCAGACCGTAAAGGATTCCTTTGAATCCATGGTTAATCGACCGGAATCCACTAAAATCGACCTCTTACATTTTTTCCTCGGTGCTAAGGAGGCGACCATAGGGAAAGCCATAAAGGAATTTTCCTTCAAGACTCCAAAAGTAGAAATAATAGATGAAAAAGAAGACCTAATCAAAGCGTATGTAACCACCAGTGAAGGCAGCGATTTCCCGGTTACACTCTCTCCAAGAGCCCAGACCTGCGGCTGTAGGGATAGCTTTCAGAAGGGTGAGGTGTGTAAGCACGTTATAGTGCTGGTTTTTCACCTACTAAGGGAGAGGAACAACTAACTTCCTTGAGCCCTTAGCTTGCCCCACTAACCGAATATAGACATTCTCAATTTAAGGAATATTTGACAAATTTTGTTAAGTTTTTAATGCCCTAGGCAAGACTATTTTAAATTTAGCCTAAAAAGGTAGTGATTAAGGCGGATTAATTATAGAGAATGTGGCATCGTTTTTGCCAACATTTAACCCGGAGTTTGAATTACGCCATAGGAGCAAGCAGGAGAGATAACGAAATGTCCACCGAAAAAGTATTAGTCGTCGAGGATGAAGAAAACCTGGCTCAGTATATAAAGTTCACCCTTAATAACCTGGGATACGACGTCCCGGCAGTGGTATCCTCGGGTGAGGATGCTATTCAAAAAACAGGAGAGCTCAAGCCCGACCTGGTGCTGATGGATATTGTGCTCAAGGGAGAAATGGACGGCATCGAGGCGGCTGAGCGAATCCGCACCATTTTTGATATCCCGGTTATATATCTTACCGGCTATACCGACACCAAGACTTTAAAGCGGGCAAACATAGAAGAGCCATTCGGTTACCTCCTCAAGCCTTTCCAGAAAAGGGAGCTGCACACGGCCATAGAGACGGCAATCTATAAACACCGCATGGTGCGTAAATTAAACGAGAGCCAAATGCAGCTTGCGTCCATGCTCGAGATTCTGGAGGACGGAGTGATCGTAAGCGATAAAGGAGGGTATATAACTCTCGTCAATGCTGTCGCTGCATCGATGATCGGAGGGAACAAGAAAGACATCATCGGCAAAAATCTGGGAGAGATATTCCAGTTCCGTGACCAAATGGGCCGGGATATAGGCGATGGCTACCTTACATCCCTGGTCGATGATAATGAAGCGAACGGCGGGAAACTCAATCATGCCGTACTCACCAGATCTGACGGCCTGGAGAAAGAGATGAGATATAGAGCCCTATCGACTAAGGACGAGAAAGGCGATGTGACCGGATTTTTTATAGTACTGCCCAAGTTTGCCGAATCAAATCATTCGAGCGATGAACTATTTAGAGAACACGAAGAACTGAAAAGACGGCTTCAAGAATTATCCGCGGAGCTTGAAGAGGCTAAAGACGCTTTGCAACTCGAGATGAACGAACGTATTCGAGCCGAAGAGGTTTTCAGGCAACACTTTGCTGAATTGTCCAGAAAGAATAAATACCAAACCCTCATCAGTGCCATAACCCACAGCATCCATAAGTCGGTGAAAGTAGAAAAGGTTTTGGAGAGTACCGTAGAGGTCATCAGTAATAGCCTGGACAATGCGGATTATGTGGCAATTTTCCTGGTCGAGGGGCAAGACGCCGTCCTTAAGGCTCATAAAGGTTACCCCGATTCTTCCTTGGAAAGAATGAGCAGAATTACCTATCCCAAAGACACTACCTGGAAAACTATTATAGAGGGAAAGGCTCTATATCTTGCCGACCTGGAACAGGAAATGTTTTCCAATACCGAAAGAAAAGAGCTGGAAGCAAAAAGCCTTATATCTCTACCCATTTCCTCAAGGGGAACGGTCATCGGTTGCATTAATGTTCATTCCACAAGGGAGAACGCCTTCAACGGAGAAGAGCTAAAACTTCTCGAGGCCATATCCAAACAATTAGAAATAGCGATCGACGACGCGGAATGGGCCGAGGCTCTAAGGCAATCGGAAGAGCGCTACCGTATGTCGTTCAATCAGTCACCCATTGGGCTTCTACTTTTCGATAAAGAATTCAAGATAACCCACTGCAACGAACGGCTGTCGGAGATTATTCACTATCCCCAGGAAAAGATAATAGGACTTGATATGCGGAACCTAGAAGGGCTAAGCTCGCCCCCTGAAATGAATAGGATATTCGAGGGAGAGTCATCCCGGTTTGAAGCTATCTTTGAAGCAAACACGGCCTCAAAGTTGTGGCTATCGATGTCTCTATCCCCTCTACGCGGTAATGATGGAGAAATCATGGGCGGCTTAGCGGTTGTAGAGGACATTACCAACCGGAAGGTTATAGAAGATGCCTTTTCCCAGGAGAAGGAGCGCTTATCGGTGATCCTGCAGTCAATTGCAGACGGGCTAATAGTCACCGATACAAGAGGAAAGATTGTTATAATGAATAAAGTCGCCGAAGAGATCACCGGATGGAACAAAGAGGAGGCCCTTAATAAGTCCGTAGAAGGGATTTTTTTGATAATAAATAAGAGGACGCGCAAGCTCTCTGAGAATCCGGTAGACAAGACGATAAAAACAGGCTGGACTGGGGGGCTCAATAAGGATACGGTACTTATAACCCGGAATAAGGAAGAGAAATTCGTCTCCGCCAGCAGCTCTCCCATTCGAGATAAAGAAGGGAAAATTATCGGCGTGGTACTGGTATTTCGGGACATAACCGAACGGAAGAAAATAGATGAAGAACTACTTAAAAACCAGAAGATAGAATCCTTGAGCACGCTTGCCGAGGGTATAGCGCACGATTTCAATAACATCCTGACCGGTATTCTGGGAAACGTCTCCCTTGCCAAGATGTATGTCAATCCCAGCGATAAGATCTATAAAAGACTAACTGAAGCAGAAAGATCGTGCTTCAAGGCCGCGCACTTGACCAAACAGCTCATCACCTTTTCAACGGGTGGGACTTCTACTAGAAAAGTAACATCCGTGAAGGAACTTCTGAAAGTCTCGACCAGCTTTGCACTCAGGGGCTCCAACGTGAAGACTGAATTCTATCTGCCTGAAGACCTATGGTCGGCAGAAATAGACGAAAGGCAGATAAGCCAGGTCATATACAACCTGGTGATAAACGCCCAGCAGGCTATGGATGACGGAGGGATAATAAAGGTAACTGCGGAGAATTTTACCATGGTATCGGGGAGTGAACTCCCGGTAAGGGAAGGCAGATATGTGAAGATAACCATAGAAGATGAGGGAGTAGGGATATCAGAAGAGAATCTCTCCCGGGTCTTCGACCCATATTTCACCACAAAGCATAAGGGAAGCGGGCTGGGCTTGGCCACGGCATACTCCATAGTCCGGAACCACGACGGGTACATCGGCGTGGAGTCCAAACTGGGGGCAGGAACAAAGGTTTACGTCTATCTGCCGGCAACCGAGGAGGCCATACCGCTAGAAGAGGAGATAATACCGGAAGGCTCGACCGAAAAAGCACCATACGGTAACAAGGCAAAAATACTAGTGATGGACGACGACGAGATAATAAGAAAGGTAGCTGCAGAAATAATAAGCCATATCGGATATGAAGTAGAGTTGGCAAAAGAGGGCGGTGAAGCTGTAGAGCTATATCGTAAAGCCAAGGAGATGAACGAGCCTTTCGATTTGGTCATATTGGACCTTACAGTACCCGGCGGAATGGGGGGCAGGGAGACTATAAATAGGCTTTTGGACCTAGACCCGGGAATAAAAGCGATAGTCTCGAGCGGATATTCAAACGACCCGGTAATATCAGATTTCCAGAAATACGGGTTTATGGGAGTCGTCAACAAGCCGTATAGCATCGAGGAATTGGGCAAAAAGATACGCGGGGTGATCGGGAGAGAAGACTACATCACGAATTAAAAGGCTTTGATCCTTCTGGAACTATGCTCAGGTTTGCCGGGCTATAGTATTCAGGAATCACTAAGGAAACTCTTCAATATATCTTCCATACCCGAAGTGGCCATCTTCTTTAGAGCGCCTTTCTCGATCTGTCTTATCCGCTCACGCGTAAGATTAAACCTTTTGCCAATCTCGTCCAGGGTGTTTGTACCCTCCTGGTCAATCCCAAACCTTAACTTGATTATCTCTCTCTCCCTGGGCGTCAATAGTGATAAAGCCTCCCTAATCCTCCCTCCCAGTGCCGCCTTGGCCATTAAAGAATCAGGAGACACTGAATCCTCGTCCACTACGAAATCCAGGAGAGTCGCTTTCTCCCCTTCCAGTATGGGAGAGTCTAGACTGGTAGTGTCATTCTGCGCTTTAAGAATCCTGTTAACAATTTCTGGGGAGATCCCACACCTCCTAGCAATTTCTTCGGGCGTAGGCTTTCTCCCCAATTTTTTGCTGAGCACCGAGGCCACCCGGAAGACCTTATTTGACTGCTCCAGCAAATACACCGGTACTTTGATCGTCCTGGTCTGCTCCTGAAGCGCCCTAAGCACCGCCTGGTGTATCCACCACGAAGCATAGGTCGAAAACTTAAATCCTTTAGTATGGTCGAATCTATCCACCGCCTTCATCAACCCGGAATTCCCTTCCTGGATCAGGTCAGATAATGGCAGGGCTTGCCCTCTATATCTATTGGCTATGCTGACGACCAATCTCAAATTGGCCTTCACAAATCGGTCTTTTAACTCCTTCGCCCTGTCTGTGTAAGCCCTCATCAAGGCATTTAGCCTTTCTACTCGCTTTAGCGGGTATTTCCCCCTACCGTTCCGACCGGGCCTTCCCCCGCGCTTGCCGGTATCCATTTCTGATAATTTTTCCAGAAGAGAACTTATTTCCCTGGCCTTGGCCTCACACTTCTTTATCTTTGCAGAGATCTCTATTTCTTTTTTTGAGTTAAATAAGGGCTCTACCGCCATGTCCTTGAAATAGGCGTTGAGCAACCGGAAACTCTCATCAGGAACGTATTGTTCGTCCTCCCCCTCAACTCGATGTGCCTGCTCTTCAACAAGCCCGCCCCTCTCCTCATCAACTACCGGGTTGTCCTCTACATCAAGTGGGAAGTAAGACCCCTCCTCCAGCATTTCTTCATCAAATTCCATGTACTTTACTTCCATACCCTTTCCCTTTACTGATAATGTAAATTCTGATTGTTAGATAGATTTCAATCCATCTAAGATTCAGGTTATCAGTGTATCCATAATTGAATATTAAGAAATCTACCCGCCCCTTACTGTCTCTAAACCCTTCTCCGTGTTAAAATAATCATTCCGTTTATAGGTTTCAAGTAAAACGCCGTAATTGGTCTAGCTTTCAGATAATTAGAGCAAATTATCATAATCCGACCGGGCGATAATGGAAAAGTGGAAAAAAACAGCGGTACTCCGTATAGTCAAGTATCGAGCAACCCCAACTCCTTTTTACGAGCCAATTAACCCCCCTACCGGTTGCCACTGCTATAGGCGAGACTCGTAAGTACTACTTCTTGGCTGAGGAATAGTTTTTTGCTACCTGTTCCCAATTTACAACATTCCACCAGGCGGCTATATACTCCGGGCGGCGGTTCTGGTATTTAAGATAATAGGCGTGCTCCCAAACATCTATACCCAGAATAGGGCTGAGTCCATCGGAAACCGGGTTATCCTGATTGGGAGTAGAGGTAATAATCAACTTCCCTTCTTTATCCACACACAGCCAAGCCCATCCGCTCCCAAAGTGACCGGCTGCAGCTTTAGAAAACTGGTCTTTGAAACTTGCGAAACTGCTAAAAGCAGAATTAATAGCCTTGCCTAGCTCTCCGGAAGGCTCGCCTCCTCCATTCGGGCTCATCATGGGCCAAAACATGCTGTGATTAAGATGGCCACCGCCATTGTTTCGCACCGCGGTACGGATACCCTCCGGCACTGCGTTTAGGTTTTTTATCAGGTCCTCCACACTTTTCTTCTGCAGGTCGGGATACTTCTCCACCGCGGCATTAAGGTTATTTACATATGTTTGATGGTGTTTTGTGTAGTGAATTTCCATAGTGCGTGCATCAATGTGCGGTTCTAAAGCATCATAAGCATAAGGTAGTTTTGGCAATTCGTAAGCCATTTTTGCACCTCCTTCTAAATTTTCGTTGCCCAGAGAGTTGGTATCGACTCCTAAGACCCAAAAAGTAGTTACCGTGTAAATACCCAGTTTTAAAAACTCCCGTCTCCTGTCGCCCAAGCTCGATATGCCTTTGTATTCAGCCATAACTCTTAGAGAATCAAGAGAGTTTAAGTATAATGTATAAGACAAGTAAGTAGGCAAATAGCCAGTAACCAAAAAATATTATAACTTTTTAATACAGTAGTGTCAAAATAATAATAACTAACAGCCAGTTAGCTTATTCAAAATATTAAATGAAGGAAGACTACATAATAGAACTCAAGGATGTACACAAATCCTTTAACTCAAAAAAGGTACACACCGGCGTTAGCCTGTCCATTAAGAGGGGTGAGAATATAACCATACTCGGTGGCAGTGGTTCGGGAAAAAGCGTCCTTCTCAAAGAGATCACCGGACTCATAAAGGTGGATAGGGGAGAGGTTATCATAGAAGGTGAAAACATTGTCCCGATGAGTGAAGAGGAGCTTATCCACGTGAGAAAAAAAATAGGGATGCTTTTCCAGGGGGCGGCCCTTTTTGACTCACTCACCGTCGCCGAGAATATCGCCTATCCTATCCGGGAGCACTTCAAACACACCGAAGAGGAGATAAGGGATATCGTAGCAAAGAACCTGGAGCTTGTAGGACTCCCCGGAATCGAGGACAAATACCCCTCCGACCTGAGCGGCGGCATGAAAAAGCGGGTAGGACTGGCTAGGGCAATGGCTATGGAACCAAAGATTTTGCTCTATGACGAGCCTACTACCGGGCTAGACCCGCCAAACATAAGCAGGATCAATCATTTGATAAGGAATATGCAGGGGAGGTTTGGAATAACCGGTGTGGTTATCACCCACGACGTGGTGAATAGCGCTTTTCCGGTCTCAGATAGAATCGCCTTCCTTTACCGGGGGAAAATCGTATTCGTAGGAACTGTAGAGGAAGCCAAAAACACCAATATCAAGGAACTGAGCGATTTTATCCACGGAAGGCTGGACGAGGAAGACTGAGCCTTTTGTGAAATTCAAAATTCACCGCCCGCTTCTTCTAAACCTTCCACCTTTACAATCTTCCAGCCGGACAGCCTGGATTTTTTTAAAGTAACAGTAATATTAGAACTAGAGTCCAAGTCCCCCAGTATCGGCGTCGGGATACCCGACTTCATACCCCAAACTTGGATATCCAGGTTTGCTACCCCCTGCTTTTCTCCCCCTTCGGTTTCGTTAATCGAAGCCTTCAGCCGAGAATATTTGCCGTCAAAGCTGTCGAACTTATCAAAGTAGGTTTTAACGATGTTTTTCACTACTGGGTAACTAGCCCCGTATTCATCTCTATAGTTCAGGGAGAAATGCATCATTACCCCGTCCAGGTCCTTTTTCTTTCCGGACTCCAGGGCTTGGTCGAGGAGGGCCGCTACCTCTCGGGTATCATCGCCAGAGGGATAAAAAAGGTAGGTTAAAATTACCGCTACGACCGCTATGAAAATGAGGTACTTTTTCATGTCTATATTTGAGGGCTTATTCCTTAATCACATGAATGTCTTGACTCTAATGCCGCTTCCATCCGTAAGGACCGTTACATTGCCGTATATATCGGTCGGCATCACCCGCATCCCCTGGTTTTTAGCACCTCGAAACCGGGTTAAGAAGCTTGGATAACGGCTCGTCACCATAAACTTAGGAGAAACAGAATAGATGAAATCCACGGCCCTGATCCCGTATATTCCCGGCAAGTAAATAACGCTACTTGCTATCCTTTCCCTGTAAATTTCTAAAAGTTCGGTTTGGACAGCATCTTCGGCTATGCCTTCCCCAAAAATAAAACTTACCCGGCCAAAAGTCAACTTTAAAAGGAGCGGATAGGGTCTTGACGAGTCCTTAATCTCGAATTTCCCTCGCGGCTTTATGAAGTCTAAGCGTACCCCCTCTATCTCGAATGTTTCTACGTCATCGAGCATGTTTTTCCAACTTACCCTCTTTTCCCTTATTATTTCCCATAGCTTACCGTCAAGTCTTGACCCGTTAGTCCATATCCTCTCTATCTTCAACTTCTGAAGTAGGCTCTTAGCGCCCTCCAGATGCTCCTTATCCAGTGAGGTCAGGATCAGGTAGTCAATCCTGGTACTTCCCGACTCCAGGACAAAAGGGATAACGACGCTTCTTTCGATGTATCCCCCTCGTTCGTAATAGGAAAATCCACCGTCAATTAGGATCGTCCTTTCCTGGGGGAGCCTAGCAAACACTATATTTCTTTCCCCGGCGTCGAGGAAATTAACCTCCAGAAGCCCCCTGTTTGGTTTATTCAGAAACCCGTAGCCGGCAGTAGCAATAAAACCGACGATGCAAAGGGGCAAGATAAACCTGAGCCTCGGGTGAATCTTCCAAAGAAGAAGGGGTATTAATACCAGTGCGTAGAAAAACCAGCTCGACATCTTAACATACGGGATGGTCAAAGAGGAAAGGGGGATGCTTAAGAGCCGTTCCGTTCCCCAGAGGATCGACTTAATCAGCATGACATCCACGAACAGAAGCGCCTCGGCCAGTGCTCCAGATAAAAGAAAGGCCAAAAAAGAAAGAAGCCCGACCGGGACGACCAAAAACTCCACAACCGGTACGAAGATGAGATTTGCCGGTATAGACACGAGCGGAAGGACTCCAAACGAGTTTATGATCAAGGGAAGGGTGACGAAGGAAGCTGCAGCAGTCGTCTTCATGCTTGTTAAAAATTTATTTTTAAAGGTGTTCAACTTGAATGGGTAAAACCTGTGCATAAGGAGTATCCCTAGTACTGAACCAAAGGATAGTTGGAATGATAGCTCGAATAGCGCCCCTGGGTGCCAGAGGAGTATGATAAAGGCGGCAACGCCAAGGGTATTGAACTTATTCTCATCCCGGCCCGCAACTACCGAGACCAAGTACACCGACGCCATTATGAATGCCCTCACCACCGGGTGGTCAAACCCGGCTATAGCTGTATAGAGAAAGATGGGTATGATTGTGAACGCAGCGGCGAGCCTCGGAACCTGGAACCTTAGAAGAAGATAACGAGAGCGCTTTAGAACCCACTTGGTCAGTACATAGAAAACAAGGGCTACCGCCCCTACATGTAACCCGGATATGGACAAAAGATGAGCGATCCCTGCCTCGGAAAAGAGGTTTCTCAAATGGGGAGGCAACACCCCTTGGTCCCCAATTACCACCGCATTTATAATCTCGCTTTCTGGAAAGGCGGTTTTATCTCTCACAAACTGTCCGAATCGGCCCCGGAGTTTATCGAGGTAGTGTAGGAAGAAATTAGAAGAGTTATCCCTCCCGAATGATATAACCTGCTCATCTCCGGGGACGAACCCGGTAGCATAAATGCCCTGCCTTTCATAGTAGCCCTTGACGTCAAAACCTCCCGGGTTTTTAAAGTTCTTGATGGGACGAAGCTTGGTACCGATCACCCTTATCCTATCCCCGTAGCCTACCCCCACCATTCTTTCTTCCGAAGTTATTATTACCCTCCCGGATACCTCCTTCTCTTCTCCCTTGATAAAAACACTTTTGACATCGATAAAGAACCTCGACCCCCTCTCTCTGCTTTCTGGAGACCTGAACACCACACCCTCGACATCGATACGCTCTTCGGTAAAGTGAGATACATGATTTTCCGGAAGTACTGTTTTCGCAGAGAATAAAATGCCCAGCGGGATAAAAACTAAGAAAATAAGCTGTGGCCTAAAAATAGATATAGCCCCAAAGACGGGTGAAAGAATAGAGATAAGTAGCCACCCGTCTCCGACCCATTCTTCGAGCAGTATTCCCAGGATAAATCCAAGGAGAGGAGGAAGAATTTTATACTTTGAGAAAAGCAAATCCATGTCTTCACTGATTCGAGTTCGAAGCCAAGAGAAAAAGCTAAACCTAAAACCCATAGCCCTAGGCTGATTGCAACAACTTGCTTACAGCTATGCCCAACAGACTAGGGTTCCTCCCGCCTGACTAAAACCACGGCATAAGCGGCTATGCCTTCCCCTCTACCCGTAAATCCCATACCGTCCGTCGTGGTCGCTTTAATTCCCAGACATTCCTCTGGAAATTCAATCACCGAGGAGAGTTTCTTCTTAATTTGAGGAATGTAGGGTGAAAGCCTGGGCTTCTCACACACCAAAACGCTGTCTATATTTTCAATCTTAAGACCTTTAGAACCTGATAAAGCTAGGGTTTCCTTAAGAAGAACTAGACTCGATATTCCTTGATATCTGGGGTCGCTATCCGGAAAATGAGTGCCGATGTCTCCTTCTCCGATTGCTCCCAGCACAGCATCGCAAATTGCATGTGTCAGCACGTCGGCATCCGAATGCCCTTCCAGTCCTAGCTCATACGTAATCTCCATTCCTCCTAAAATGAGCTTTCGTCCTTTTGAGAATCTATGAGCATCAAACCCGATACCTACTCGGTACATTATCCCCCCTTGACCAGGCCTCTCATCCGTCATTGCAGGCAATTCACAGAGCCAGCAGCGAGAAGACCAAATGTGCTCAGTGTAAACTCTGCGAAGCAACCACTTTTTTCGCTCATTTGTCATGTCGAACGCACGTGAGACATCTAGATTTCTCGTTTCACTCGAAATGACTCCGCGTCGGATTGCTTTATCGCGGACCCTTCTCTGAGTCTCACGAAGGGCCCTGGCAATGACAACTATTGCCGGTTATGTAATTTCACTAAATTCTATTCGACTTCGTTTTTGTAGATTCCTTCTTTCAAAATCAATTCTCCCAATAACAGGTCCTCTTCGGTGGTGATTTTTATGTTAAGTAAAGAGCCCTTGACTAGTTTAACCCGTACGCCGACCTCCTCGACCAATGAAGATTCATCTGTAAATTTAGAGGCTCTACCTTTTATTCTCCCGTAGGCTTTCTTCAAAACGTCATACCGGAAGGCTTGAGGGGTTTGTGCAAGCCAGATGAATTCTCTGGGGATAGTACTCTCGATAAAGCCGTCTGCTGAAGTCTTTTTCACGGTATCCTTAGCCGGCATAGCGATTATTGCCGCACCCGACCTTGCTGCCTCTTTGATTACCGCATCTATCAATTGAAGGGTGACAAAAGGACGGACGCCGTCGTGAATTAATACCAGGTCAACATCCTCAGAAACAGAGTTAAATCCCTTCTCCACCGAATCCTGTCTTTCCTCTCCGCCCGGAACGACCTTGGTAACCTTTTTAAACCCAAATTTTTCCACTATCTCTTTTCGACAGTAATCGATGGAATCTTCGGGTGCCACGAGCACTATTTCCCCTACTGAGTCGGATTTTTCAAAACACCCTATCGAATGAGCGATGACCGGCTTTCCGGAGAGCAGTTGAAACTGCTTCTTTACCCCTACTCCAAATCTTTTTCCCTTGCCGGCGGCTACTATTATTGCCGTTGTTTTTAAACACGCCATAAATTGTCTTTCTGCCGGAGAGGGCACTGGGCTCAAGTCCATCAGTGTCACTCAGGAGGTATTAATGCCGTCTATCCAGCTATATCAGAAATGACCCCTTCTTCTTTAACCCGCGAGAATATCATCCTGCCCGTAGGGGTCTGAAGCACGCTGGTTACGGATACCTCGATATCCCTCCCCAGATATTTTTTGGCATCATCTACCACCACCATAGTGCCGTCTTCGAGGTAACCGATGCCCTGATTCTCTTCCTTGCCCTCTTTCACCACCCGTATATTCATAGTCTCGCCGGGAAGCACAACCGGTTTAAGCGCACTGGAGAGCTGGTTGAGATTCATAACTTTTACACCATGAAGGCCGGCAACCTTGTTCAAGTTGAAGTCGTTGGTTATGATGATTCCCTTGAGCCTTTTCGCCAGCTCGACCAGCTTCAGGTCCGCCTCCCTTATGTGAGAAAAATCATGGCTGGTGACTTTAACTACGACATTAGGTATGTCCTGCTGCATACGCTTGAGCACGTCGAGCCCTCTTCTTCCCCTCACCCGTTTTATCGGTTCTGGGGAATCGGCGATGTACTGGAGTTCCTTGATTATGAACTTGGGTACTATCATCACCCCCTCGATAAACCCGGCCTCGGCGACGTCTGCTATCCTCCCATCTATGATCACACTGGTGTCGAGTATCTTAGGATTGGCGTACTCACTCCTTGGGGTGGGTTTTCTGGCTGATTGATCCACTTCAAAACCGTTTTTTATCCCCAACGTTATTCCCAGATAAAAAAGGGCTATGAACACTATCAAATTTATATAGGGTATTGCATAGCTCGGAATATCGAAAACCTCTATCATCTCCTTGAACGCCAGGAATGAGAGAGAGGCCACACCTGCCCCTATCGCCCCTCCGATTATTGATTTCGTGGGAAGAGTACCGAACCGTGGTTCGAGCCCCCATAAAACCACCACGGCCACAGCCCCGAAAGCCACCCCCACCGCCGACGCAGTTATAACGTTGTAAAAAGGGTATGTTATGCAAAAGCCAAGAGCTGCCGTAAAGACCGATAAAATAATTTTAAGTTTCATAGCTACCTCTCCCCTTTCCCTACCCTTTGCTCGAAGTAATGTTAAGTATTAGGTTTTAGCTCGGTCCCGATTGTTTGAGCCACATCCATCTGTCCTTCTAATTCCGTTCCCGTTCTGAAATCTTCGATTAGCCATTTTCCTTCATCCTGTTACTGGGCCTAATAGATAACGACTACAAACCGGTATGGCAAAGGCGATAGGGTAATTTTATTTTTAACCTAATTTCTTATGATTTTTTTCCGTTCGCATTCTCTATAAGGTTCACTATCTCATCCACGACCCGGACATATCTGCTTTTTCCATATCCCGGCTTTGTAGCCCTTCCCTCTATGCCGGCATCGGTTATGGTATTGCCGGTAGCTTTATCAATTAACTTTACCCACACCGACACAGAGCCCTTTCCCTTATCGTTAATCCCGAGTGAAAACCACTCACAGAACTTGCAGCCCCGTTTGAACCCGGTCACAGTGCCTCTCACCAGAAGAACCCGGTTCGAGGATGTGTCGTCGGATTCCGAGCGGATGATTTCTCTGAATTGGTTCGTGCTCCTCAGCCTTTCCGCCAGCATATCCGGAATCTCCGTATAAGAATCATAAGGAACCCACTCCTTATCGGTCTTATCGAAGTTGGGAATCTCGATGGTATCATACCCGGTAACGGCGCCTTCCGGCTGTTTATAGATGATTGTATTAGTTGGTGCACAGGCGTTAAATATGAAAAAAAACAATATTAAAACAGGTACTAAACCCGCCTTTAACTCCGAGCGTATCATATTTATCCTCCTTTTTATTATTAGCCATAATTTTATACGAATTTTAAATTAACTAAAGTGCGCCATGGACAGCGCAATGGACAGGGTTGACAAGTAGAGTTCAGTCCACTCATACTACTATCCGTAAAGGCCTCGCCAGGACTGATGATAATATGCACTCTCGCCAGCGGTAGCTCGGGGAACTGTCTTCTGGTTGCCACGGAGAAGACCAGTATTCTTGTGGACGCCGGTATAAGCCTCAAACAGATTATAGCGAGGCTCGACACCCTAGACCTAAAGATGTCCGATATCGATGCAGTAATTATCACACACGAGCATACCGACCACGCTGTGGCGCTTCCCTTCATCGAGAAGCCAGTTTATGTAGCCTCGGCCACAGTGTCTATCTGGAAGGATAAAGTCAAAGACCTAAGGGAATTCGAGGCCGGTTCCCCCTTCTCTTTGAATGACCTTTTAATCTCTTCATTCCCGGTCCCGCACGACGCCCTAGACCCGGTGGGATTCACCGTCGAGACAGACCATAAAAAGTTGGGTATAGTAACCGATATCGGGTCTGTAACTTCATTGGTCAGAGAGAGGTTAAAGGGGTCGGATCTCCTTTTACTAGAGTTTAATCACGACGAGAGAATGCTCCTTTACAGCTCCTATCCCTGGGATTTAAAGCAGAGAATAAAGAGCCGCCTGGGCCATCTCTCGAACACCGAGGCGGCCGGACTACTCAAAAACCTGATACACGACGGACTATCCCATGTCATACTCGCTCACCTTAGCGAGGTAAACAACAGGCCTAACATCGCCCTTCAAGCCGCTTCATCCACACTGTCCGGTAACGGGGCGGTTGATGTAATGCTCTCAGTAGCCCCAAGAAAAACCCGGGGAGAGGTTATAAGGATTTGATTTCCAGATATTCACGACCAGAAATGTCAAAGATCTGGAGCGACCAGGCCAAGTATGAAAACTGGCTAAGGGTGGAGATCGCCGCGTGCGAGGCTTGGGCAAAACTAGGCAGAATACCACTCGACGCTTTAGAAAAAATTAAAAAAAGTGCGAGATTTGATTTAGAGCGCATCAACGAACTCGAGAGGACCTTGAAGCACGACCTGATAGCCTTTCTCACCGCAGTGTCCGAGCATGTAGGGAACGAAGCGCGATATATCCACCTTGGACTTACGTCCTCTGACGTTCTGGATACCGCTTTTGCACTGCAACTGAGAGATTCGGGAGACATAATAATCGATGATATAAAAGGAGTGATCAAAGTTCTAAAGGAACTGGCCTTTAAGTATAAACACACTCCCATGATTGGCAGGACACATGGGATCCATGCAGAGCCGACTACCTTGGGTCTGGTATTTGCCCTCTGGTACGACGAAATGAAAAGGAACTTGGACAGGATGGAAAGGGCACGGGAGGTTATAAGCGTGGGGAAGATTTCAGGAGCGGTGGGAACCTTCGCAAACATCACACCCCTTGTCGAGGAAGAAGTTTGCCAGCTCCTCGGACTCAAACCGGCCAAGATTTCTACCCAGATAGTCCAGCGGGATATACACGCCGAGTATTTCCTCACGCTTTCTATCATAGCCTCGACAATCGAGAAGATAGCCCTCCAGATCAGGCACTTTCAAAGAACCGAGGTGTTGGAGCTGGAAGAGCCTTTTACCGAAGGGCAGAAGGGTTCATCGGCCATGCCCCATAAGAGAAACCCTATACTTTCGGAGAACCTCTGCGGCCTCTCCAGGTTAGTACGTTCTTATGCCCTATCCGCGCTCGAAAACATAGCCCTCTGGCATGAACGGGACATAAGCCACTCCTCCGTGGAGAGGGTAATAGGGCCCGATGCCAATATCCTGGTAGACTTCATGCTGGATAGGCTAAAACATGTGCTCGAATCCCTGAATATTTATCCCGAAAACATGGAAAAGAACATCTGGCTTACCGGTGGTCTTATTTTCTCCCAGAAGGTGCTTCTTAAACTGGTGGACAAAGGGCTAACCCGGGAGGAAGCTTATGAGCTGGTGCAGAAAAACGCCATGAGAAGCTGGGAAAGAAAGGAGAACTTTAAGCAATTACTCTTGAATGACCAAAACATCCGGAATTTTATGTCTCCTGAGGAGGTAGAGGAGTGCTTTGACCTGTCCAATGATTTAAAAAGCGTTGATTATATCTTCGATAGGGTGTTCTCTAAAACCGGTAAAAGGTGAAAGGATTTTCCAATACGTTTATTTAAATCTTTTGATTTCCATAGCATCAGTGGTATAGTTTAAGCTTATAAATTTGAGGGTTGAATCAATGAGGATAATTTTAGCGCTTATAATGCTTTTTAGTTTTGCCGTTTTGCTGTCCGGAGTTAAGGCGGACGCCGAGACAATACCGGGCGAAGAAGCCAAAAGGCTTGAAGCCTTTTTCCGGAAAACCCTGGACACAAAGATGCCCAAAGATGCCAAGATTTCAGTAAACGGATACCAGGAAAGCCCTATTAACGGCTTTAAAAAGGGGGATTTTGTGATCGAGGCTTCCGGTAAATCCGGAAACATTCCGTTCCTCATTAGCCAGGACGGCAGGTACATAATCATCGCCGAGTCGATAGACACAAAAACCTTTACCGATACCGGGGTGGGAGGACTGAAGAAGGGGGCAATACCCATAGGACGTCAGCAAATTCCAGTGTTGATGAGCGCAGATGGGAGATACCTCATGCTTGGGGAATTAATCGACTTTAAAGCCAGTACACCTAATTAATTGTCAAAATTCCAAAACAAAATAAAATTCCAAGGAGGAAAGAAATGAGCTTAAGACATTTAAGTATAGCCTTTCTACTTTTATCGCTTTTCGCCGTGGATACCCAGGTATTCGCCCAGAAGGTATCGCCGGAGGAGTCTAAAAAACTCGAACTCTTCATAAAGAGGAGATTGGGGGCGCGCCTGCCCGCGGATGCTAAAATACAAATAAGCGGCTACGAACAAAGCCCGATCAAAGGATTCAGAAAAGGGCGCTTTGATATACAAACGAGCAGGGGCAACGCCGACATCCCTTTCATGGTCAGCCAGGACGGCAGATACGTGATCCTGGGAGAGCCGATAGACACTACAAAGTTTAAGGATACCCAGGTGGCCGACATAAAGACGGGGGAGCTGCCTTTCGGACGTCAACCCCTTCCTGTCCTCATGAGTAAAGACGGAAAGTATCTGATACTGGGCGAGTTGGTTGATTCTACGGTAAATCCTCTCGAAGAGACCATGAAAAAGATTTCTCTAAAAGACGTCCCGATTAAAGGGGAGGAAGAGGCAAAGGTTACTATTGTCGAGTATTCGGACTTTCAGTGTCCGTTCTGCAAAAGGGCCACGGATATGCTTCCGCAAATCTTAGAACAGTATAAGGGTAAGGTGAAGCTCGTTTTTAAACAGTTCCCACTGCCCAACCACCCTTGGGCCATGGACGCAGCCATAGCATCGGTATGTGCTTATCAGCAGGGAAACGACAATTTCTGGGAGTTTCACGATAAGGTGTTTGAGAAGCAAAAAGAGATCACAGTGGAAAAATCAAAGGAGCAATTCAAAACCTACGCCAAAGAAGTAGGGCTAGACCAGGGAAAGTTCGAGGCCTGCTTCAGCTCCCAGGAAATTGCTAGCCGGGTTCAGAGCGAGATTAAGGAGGGTCAGTCCGTCGGGGTGAACTCGACCCCTACCTTTATCGTCAACGGTATGCCGGTGCCCGGAGCTAATGCAGAGGGCCTAAAGGCGGCTATAGAGGCGAGCTTGGCCGGAGAATCCTGATAACTCACTTTTCTATACCTAGTTTATCTGCCACCTTAGCTAGTTTAACTTTTCGAGAGTAGGGGCAATTGGTGAATTGCCCCTACCAGTAAAATCGATATACGTCGATAATCGAGTCAATTAAGCAGGACTTTTTTGTAATACCCATCTCGACTTGTCCAAACTAAGAGATTGCTTCGCGGGATCTGGGGTAGCGATGAAGAGGGAGGGACTTCCGGGAACCACAACGCTCGCAATGACGGGAAGGGTAGGTAATCGCGAGTAGTGAGAGTTGAGAGTCGGGATACCTTTAGGTGTGGATTGCGAGGAAGTCCTTCGTCAGTTTATCGAAGGGCTCATGGTTCAACTGAGTTTATCTTAAGCGTAGCCGAAAGGCTCACCATGAAGAAGGAGGATAAAGCTCACAGTAACATCCCTTCACCCTGAGCGGAGACGAAGGGTGACCGGACCGAAGGGATAAATTCCACGACCGAAGCAATCCCATTTCTAGAAGCTTTCATATGTCATTTGAACATATATGATTTGGGCTCATACTAATTCTTTAATTGCCATTTTCACTAGGTTATACTTCTCAGTCAGTAAAAAAGATGAAGTGCCCAAAATGCGGTTACCATACATTTGATTACGCTGAGAGTTGCAAGAAATGTGGTCGCACCCTGAATGTAAAACCGAGATATAAAACCATCTACGAACATGCCCTGGAATCAGGCAGGGAGAAGACTGCTAGACGACAAAAGGAGGAAACTATCGACGATAGCATACAACAGCCGCCACTTTTTACATCTCCTAGTTACGAGACCCTTTTCGCCGAGCCTACAGAATCTCCAGTGGAGGAAGAAATACTCGACCTCGACTTGGCCGGATTTGCCTCGAGAGGGGCGGCGTTTTTAATCGACTTAATAATACTCTTCGGCATTACCACCGTCACTCTGGCGGCCGGGCTATACTTCGCCGACAGCGACGTAGAAACGGGCTTTGCCGGTTTTATTAACCTGGTGATGACCGTTTATCTGGTTTTGCTATTCCTGAGCTCTACCTACTTCGTTTTCCTCCAGGGGTTCGGGGGAAGAACTATTGGTAAAATGGTCTTGGGAATTCGGGTCATCCGGGAAGACGGAGAATCGATCGGATTAAGGGAATCTTTTATAAGGTGGGTCGGCTATATCGTATCCACTATTTTCCTTTTTATCGGGTTCATCTGGGCCCTTTTCGACCAAAAGGGCCAAACCTGGCACGATAAATTCGCCGGAACATATGTGGTGAGGGAATAAATGGTTATGGAATTTCTGGACAAGGTCAATCAAAGCATCGACGCAAAAAGTAACCAGATAGAAGAATGGATAGAGGGGCACTGCCAGAGAATTATCGTTCCGCTCTATACTTCGGTTGACCTCCGGGTCTCCGGGCACAAAATCACACCGGTCGATACGAACATATTTCCGGCCGGGTTTAACAACCTTTGCCCGATCTTTAGAGAGCGCACCGCCAGCCTCTTTCACGACTATTTCCTTCGCAAGTATCCCCGGGTGAAAAAGATACTCATAATCCCGGAGCTTCATACCAGGAACCTTCATTACTGGGAAAACATCCACGTGCTGAAAGGGATCCTGGAAAGCGTGGGATATAAGGTCGGTGTAGGACTGGTAAGCGACGAGCTATACCAAGAAGAAGTGAAATTCGATACAGCGAGCGGCCAGGAAGTTATCGGCTTCAAAGCGAAAATGGAGAGACACAAGGTCTTTATCTCCGGGTTTGTCCCGGATCTGCTTCTGATCAATAACGACTTCTCGTCGAAATGCCCGAAAATCCTCAAGGACATAATACAGCCGGTGGAGCCGCCGGTAGAGATAGGATGGCACACCAGGAGGAAAAACATTCACTTTGAGTTTTACAACAAGCTGGCTAAAGAGCTTGCCCAAATACTGGAGATCGACCCTTGGATAATCTCCATAGAAACCATGCCGGAGATAGACGTTGATTTTGACAACCCGGAAGACCGGGAGAGAGTAGCTTCATCCTTAGACATGATGCTTGAAAAACTCAGGAAAGAACATGAAAAGAGGGGAATCAAGGAAAAACCATTCGTATTCGTGAAAAGTAATTCGGGCACCTATGGGATGGCGGTGATAAGCGTTCCCAGTGGAGAAGAGATAAGGACGCTCAACGCCGAGGGAAGAAAGCGTATGAGGGTGTCCAAAAGCGGGAAGCCGGTAAGGGACGTGGTAATCCAGGAGGGAATACCCACCACACTCCGGTTTAAGGATAACATTGTAGGAGAACCGGTTGTTTATCTTATCGAAGCTAAGGTGGCGGGGGGTTTTCTACGGATAAACAGGGGAAAAAGTGAATTCGATAACTTAAACGCCAAGGGCATGGAATTCTCCTGCATCTCTTTCGAAGACAAAGAAGCTTGCCGGAATAAAGAATGTGATAGGTTCTTTCCACCCGCCTATCAACTGATCTCGCGCATCGCCAGCATCGCCGCCGGATACGAGATCGAGAAGATTCTCAAAGAGGGTGGCTGCAAGGAGGAAGCAAGTTAGCCTAATAAGTCACTACAGGTCCTTATGCTTAAATCCTACTAATGCCTATATCGAGACTTGACCTCAACATATAACTTGCCAAATCGATAACTATAACTGTTTATGATAATATGAAATTTAATTATCTAGCGATTTTTAGAAATAAATGTCAAAGAAGATAGAAGATTTATATCGACAAATTCAAAAAAATCTCATAAAAGATATCAAATCTACCAGGGTTAGCGATGTATTAACCGACATTTTTATTGAATCGACTAAATTTTTGGATAGTTTTAAACGCTGCGAGCTTAACTCTAAAATACCAGGTAAAAAATACTTCGCCTTTCAATATAAAAACAAGATTAGCAGAGCCATAAACAACACACTATACAACCCATCAATTGACGACTGGTTTGCCCTATTACGCGCTCTTAGAACCGGCGATTTTAGTTCGCTTTCCGTCAAAAGAATATCAAATGTCATATATTGCTTGGCGATAAGTTTTTCTGCTGCGATCGATCTTACAAAATCTGGTGATCAAAAAACTCCTGGTACTTTTTTCGAGTATTTAATTGGTCATCTTTTTGCAGCCCGCCTTGGAGTTAATCCGATTACTCGATTACCTGTACTAAATCTTGACATGAATACAAACTTGCCAACAGATTATGTTTTCGATCTAGGCCCTAATCAAGCTAAATTTCACCTTCCGATCAAAACATCCACGCGTGAGCGTGTTATCCAAGTATGGGCACACCAACGGGTTCTCGATGGTGTCTATGGCACAGGCAGATTTCTCGGAACTCCGGTAATTCTTGCAGAAACAAAGACTGATACTAAGAAAAGAGAAGTTATTGAAATATGCCTACCGGACCAGTGGCGAATTTATCAGATGCACATTGCGCAACTTAAGCGTATTTATTATCTCGACGTCCCCGCTTCTTATGCACGACTGAATGAGGTTTTCCCTCCTTTAAGTGTAAGGCCATTTGGTGAGTTCTTCCTTGAGGTTGATACTTTGATTTCATCGCCTTCCTAAAGACCAAGAAATAAGAATGGTTTTTGCGAGCGTGAACTTGCTTTAGGACCCGACTTACTCCGGGCTTATTCCTTCTAACAACAACGAATAAATCCTCAACTACGAAGCCTTTTCGTGTTAACTCATTTATGATTTCCACATGAGTAAGTCTTTGTCGGTTGGCGCAAACCTCATCTTGACACTTGATTATATAGACTCCATCCCCACGGAGAATCCTCCATGCCTCATTCGCGGCAGTGAAATAAAGGTCGAGTACTGCCTCATGATACTTTTTGGTTGAATTGCTGCTCCAATTATTCTTATAGTAATCCTCATAATTCTGATGACCATTATGAGCGGTTCCGCCGGGTGTATGCATGTAAGGGGGGTCAAAAACTACAGCATCAAAACTATTATTGTCATATGGTAATTCTCTACAATCGATTCCGTCCTTAATATCTGATGGATAAAAGTCATAATCTTTTGAGTTGACTCGCTTCCAAAATACCCCTTTGCCGAATGTAACATCAGCTACTTTACTGCCCTTTGGCACATAAAGGCATAGAATTTGTGGAAATACCTCGTCATTTGTACCCACATGAGCTGAAAAGATCAATTCGTTGGTGGTAACTCCCCTGGCAACCCTATTTGTTTTCTTTTGTCGAAGCTTTGCGTTGTTGGTTGCTACCATTATGCCTCCTATTCTTTCGTTCATAGGATTCGAGTCGAAGTTCTATAGCCTTGAGAATCCATTCGTGTAAAGTCTCATCAGCATCAAATGATGCATGCTTCATTCTTCGATGCATTTCAGGGGTTAGCTGTAGAGGAAAGGTCTTTTTCATGATTGATCTAATATTATACAAGTAAGTTCACTATGTCAAGACATAGTAGTAAGTTTACTAAGAATCGCAATTCCTAGATTTCTTGGAAAGAGATTCTAAATCCTAATCAAGTGTTTTCTTTGATAGGGCTTTATTGTAGGCGGCGATTACATCTTTTCGGGAAAGCACACCCACAATCTTTTTAGAACTACTTGACTCGACCACCGGAAGAATCTCCACAGGCTTCTTCTCCCACTTCTTAAAAACCTTATAGAGCGTATCTTCAGGCGTTACTGTTATGACGTTCAAGGTGGCCAGTTCCTTCACCACAACCAGGTCCCTGATTCATTCCTCGAATATCCACCCTCTAAAATCCTGTATCGAGATTATGCCCGTAAGATTCCCTTTCTCATCCACGAGCGGGAAAGTGGTGTAATGGCTCTGGGGAATATACTCTATCAGTTTTCGAAGGGTCATCCCCTCGGGTATAGTTTCCACGTCACCGGTCATTATATCTTTAGCCTGGATTAAATGTATAATGCGACCCTCCATCTCTTCCTCGATGTTTATCCCCGCTTTACTCAGTTCTAGGCTCTCAAGCGAGCCCCCCACGATAAGCCGAGACACCACGCTCCCCAGGACCGAGCTAATCATTATGGGGATAACCACCTTATAGTTTTGAGTCATCTCGAATATCAGAAATATGGAAGTGAGAGGTGCCTGGGTCACCGCCGCAAGAAAGGTGCCCATCCCAACCGTTGCGTATGCACTGCTTAAGGACACCGGCCTCGACAGTATAAAATCGACCAACTTTCCGAATGCGTTTCCGGCCACAGCCCCTATAAAAATAGCGGGTGCAAATATCCCTCCAGGCCATCCGGATCCGAGGGTTATTGATGTGGCCAAGGGCTTTAGGATAATTAATCCCAATATCACCAAAAGGGGAAGCTGGTCTTGAAGGGCCTTCTCCACTTGGTCGTAGCCGTTTCCAAGAACATAGGGGAAAAATATCGCCATAAAGCCGACTATTAATCCTCCCAGAAGCGGCTTTAACCGGGAATGGGGTTTTAAATCTGGAAAACCTCTCCTCAGCCAGCAAAAAAAGCTTGATAAACCCGGACGCAAAAACCCCTAAGAGCACCCCGAATGCGGCATAAAAGAAAAGCTCGTTGATATTCACAAACTCATAGGGCGGTACCCGGAATACAGGCTCGTTTCCCCTTAAAGCGTGGGAAACGACTGTGCCGACCGCCGAGGATATTACGATCGGGAGAAAGCTCCCGACCTTGAAATCCCTAAGAAGGGCAATTTCCTCGGCAAAGAGTACGCCGGCCACCGGAGCGTTAAAGGTTGCCGCTATCCCTGCAGCAAACCCGCAGGCCACAAATACACGTATCTTACCCCTCGAAACCTTGAATATCTGCCCTATAAAGCTGCCTACTGCGCCCCCTAGCTGGGCAATCGGGCCCTCCTGACCTGCTGACCCCCCAAACCCCAGGGTCACACAGGAGCCTAGCGCCTTGGCTATTGTTTCCTTGGGTCTTAGTATGCCGCCCCTCAGGTTTATTTTTTCTAAAAACTTTGGAAAGCCGTAGCCGATAACCTCGTCATGGAAAAGGAAGGAGAGAACAACGAGCAGCACGCCGCCGCTTAACACCGGAATTATTACGTAGGGAGAGCCCCAAAAAGGCAGAATTACTCTTTTATATATAGCGATAGACTTCTACGAAGGCAAAGTTCGCCAGCCCGGCAAAAAATCCAATAAAAATGGCTATGATTATAAAAGACGTGTACTCATTGGAGAAAAACGAATAAATTGAATTCTTGATAGAATGAGAAACGGGGCCGGGGTCTTTGTGTGAGTCTTCCATAATAGCCTAAGTACCGGTCATGAGGGGGTTTCGTTCATGACAAAGAGGACCAGGAGAAACGGTACTGGAAATGAAATCCTTTTCTCGTCTTGCTATTATAAAGTAGCTTTAAACATACCTCAAATTAATAATTCTAAGAGCCCTTGGTCGGTTTGACAGCTCTGGGTTTTCATGTTAAAAACTTGAGTTTTCTTTTTAGATTTTCTATCCTAAGGATACTCTAATCGTAAATGACGGTTGAAGAAGTAGGCGGGTTTTCAGTTGAAAGGCTTCTCCTTGCCCTGGCCTTAGTTCTTATTGCATCAAAAGCATTTGGAGAGTTGGCAGAGCGCATAAAGCAGCCTGCTGTATTAGGAGAGCTACTTGCCGGGGTCGTTCTTGGAGGGAGCGTCCTGGCCATAGTGCCGTCGGTGGCCGGGCAGCCCGGTTACGAGACATTTCATCTCCTTGCCGAGGTCGGGGTGGCTATTCTACTCTTTGAAATCGGGCTAGAGACAAACCTGAAGGACCTGATCCGAGTGGGAATCGCCTCCACTATGGTAGCAGTGGTCGGCGTGGCTGTTCCTTTTTTTCTCGGCTTTGTAAGTGTGATGGCATTCGAGAAATTTGGTCTCATCGGGAATATTAACCCCGCTTTTACTACACTAATAGCCATAACCGCCGGAGCCACCCTTACCGCAACCAGTGTGGGAATCACGGCCCGGGTGCTCTCGGATATGAATCGCCTCCAGAGCGAGGAGGCCAGGATAGTGCTGGGCGCGGCGGTGATCGACGACGTATTGGGCTTAATAATATTGGCCGTGGTAAGCGGCCTCATTCAAGCAACCAAAGAAGGAGCGGAAGGCGGTATCTCGGCTGTCAATGTGGTCATAATAACGCTAAAGGCATTTGGATTTCTTTTTATCGCTATTTTAATAGGTAACCTGGCTTCTCGAAGATTATTCGACCTGGTCGACAAAATGCGCGTCCGCGGCGTGCTTCTCCTAAGCGCTCTCTCCTTTGCTTTCATCTTCGCCTACCTGGCAAAATTAGTGGGACTCGCCCCTATAGTGGGCGCCTTTGCCGCCGGCCTGGTGCTGGCAAGGATAAACCAGTTCAAACTGGTCGAAGAGCGCATTAAGCCGGTATCCGACTTTTTCACCCCGATTTTTTTTATAATGGTAGGCGCCGCCGTGGATGTACGCGTATTCAACCCATTCATCGAAGAGAATATCCCCATTCTCCTCATCGCCTTGGTGCTCTTCGTCGTGGCTGTGGCCGGTAAAGTGGTGAGCGGCTGGGCGGTTTATAAAAAAGACATAAAGAAGATCGTTATCGGGGTGGGCATGATTCCCCGGGGTGAAGTAGGGCTTATCTTCGCCCAGATGGGGCTTATATCCGGTGTTTTTGACACGAGGCTATTTTCAGCTATAACAGTAATGGTGATGCTCACCACCTTCATCGCTCCTCCGCTCCTTAAGATGGCTTTTTCTTACGGTGAAGTGGAACCTTTGGAAGCCGAGGTCAAGACTTCGGGAGGTCACAGCAAGTGAAAACCCTAGCCCTTACCCTGATAACCGTCATCCTGTCTATCCACCAGGCCAATGCTGCCGAGGATATATTAAGCGTGGATAAAACCGTTGTAATTCAGATGGTTATATTCTTAGCCTCTATATTCATACTGAATTCGCTACTTTTTAAGCCCCTTCTCGGGCTTGTAGATAAGAGAGAACAGCTTACCACCGGGACGATCGAGGAAGCCAAAAAGCTCGAAGAAAAGGTAGGCCAGATAATAGAGGAATACAATTCTAAACTAAATGAAGCACGGGCCCGTGCCTTGGAAGAAAGAAACGAGACCAGGCGTCAAGCGCAGGTCCTGCATGAGGAGATGATAAAAAAGGCACGGGAGGAAGCCCAGGCGCTATTGGAAGAAGCCAAGCATAAGCTCGAGTTAGAAACGAGTGAGATTAAAGGGAAAATCCGGTCCGATGTAGAGACAATCGCCCGGGACATGGCTTCACGTATTCTGGGCAAGGAGGTATAGTTTTTGTGAATTTAGACTTTTTAAGGCTCGTAATCATAACCGCCACCGAAAAGGGACAGGGTTTTAACTGGACCTTTGTGGGCGAACACACGGTGAATTTGATAATACTGCTCGCGGTGCTCGCCTATTATCTTAAAGACCCCATAAGGAATTTTATGGTCGAGAGAAGAGGTATTATTGGAAATGAGATAGAGGAAGCCAGAAAGACCATAGAAGAAGCCAGAAAAAAGTACCAGGAATATTCCGAGAAGATCAGCAAGATGGAAGATGAGATTAAATCCCTAGAGGAGACGCTTCGCAAAGAAGGGGAGGTGGAAAGGGAAGAAATAGTGAGACAAGCCCAAGCTGTTTCCCAGAAGATAGGGGAAGAAGCTAGGGAGACCATAAAGCTGGAAACAGCCAAGGCCAGGAGGGAGATACAGGCCGAAGCCGCTTCGCTGGCTGTCGAACTTGCCGAAAGTATAATAAAGCAAAATTTTAAGGACTCTGATGAGAGACGTTTCATGGAGGACTTTATTAAAAAGGTAGAGGAAGAGGGAAAATGGCATCAGTAGCAACACTTAGGGATTTAACCGAGGCGCTCATCCAGTCAGCAAAGGACGAAGGGAAGCTCGAAAAAGTCACGGCCGACCTGGAGGCATTTTTCAAGATCAATCACGACCAGGAACAGGTCAAAAGCATACTGGCGAGCCCGGTTTATGATCTGGCCGAGAAAAAAGCTATAGCTGATGATATTGGAGAGAGAACAGGCTTTGATAAACTAACCATAAATTTCATAGCCTTGGTAATCGAGCTTGGAAAACTCAAGGCCCTCGTCAAGTCCGAAGAGCCCTTCATGAGCAAACTCAGAAAAGCATCTGGCAAAGTCAGAGCAGAGATAACCACCGCTTCAAGCCCTTCGGAGTCAGACCTGAATAGAATTAAGGAAGTTCTCAAGAGGCTAACTAAGAAAGACGTTGAGGTCATCATAAAGATCGATCCATCAATAATAGGGGGAATAGTAGCAAAGGTTGAGGATAGGGTGTTTGACGGGAGCGTTAAAAATCAACTGGAGAGAATACGCCATATCCTCTCCGTAACCTGAACACTTTTTCAGCCACGAATTGACACTGACACGAGCAGTATTTCATCCGCAGTGTGGATGAAATGGAAATAAATAGGCACGAATGAATATAAGTAGGATAGAAGATGCACGATGCAAGACGCATGATAAACATGACTTTATGAATCATGCATCGCTCGACTGAGCTCACTACTAAGTCTTGGATCGTTTTTTGTGCATATTCGTGTTCATTAGTGGCTAATAAATAAAGAATTCTAAAGAAGGAGTCGGTGAAAAGATGGAAGGACTAAGGATAGAAGAAATCGGCGAGATTTTAAGAAACAGAATCAAAGGATTCGAGCAGAAGATCGAGACGGCTGAGGTGGGGACCCTGATCTCGGTTGGCGACGGTATTGCCCGCGCCTACGGACTGGACCAGGCTATGGCCGGCGAGCTGGTGGAATTCCAGAGCGGGGTCATGGGCCTCGTTTTAAACCTGGAAGAGGACAACGTGGGTATAGCTATATTCGGCGAAGACACACACGTCCACGAAGGGGACATAGTGAAGAGAACGGGCCGTATCGCCGAAGTGCCTGTGGGAAATGACATGAGAGGAAGAGTGGTTAACTCCCTGGGGCAGCCCATAGACGGCAAGGGTGAGGTCAAAACGGATGAGTACAGAAAGATCGAGATAAAAGCACCGGGCGTAGTTTTTCGTCAGCCCGTTCGTGAGCCGCTTCAGACCGGAATCAAATCCATCGACGGGATGATCCCCATAGGAAGGGGACAGAGAGAGTTGATTCTGGGGGACCGCCAGACCGGAAAAACCGCCATCGCTATCGATACCATTATTAACCAGAGGGACCAGGACGTCTACTGCATCTACGTAGCCATAGGCCAGAAGCAGTCAACCGTGGCCCAGGTGGTAGATAAATTAAAAGAGTTCGGAGCTATGGACTATACCACCGTCGTAGCCGCTACGGCCAGCGACCCGGCACCATTTCAATTCATCGCCCCCTATGCCGGATGCGCTCTCGGTGAATACTTCCGGGACACCGGCAGGCACGCCCTGGTAATTTACGATGACCTGACAAAACACGCCTGGGCATACCGACAACTTTCCCTGCTCTTAAGACGCCCCCCCGGACGAGAGGCTTACCCGGGCGATGTATTCTATCTTCACTCTCGGCTACTAGAGCGAGCGGCAAAGATGAGAGATGAAGAGGGCGGCGGGTCATTAACCGCCCTTCCCATAATCGAGACACAGGCCGGAGACGTTTCCGCGTACATACCCACGAACGTTATATCCATCACCGACGGTCAGATCTATCTCGAAAGCGACCTCTTCTATGCTGGCGTGAGGCCCGCTATTAACGTCGGCCTCTCCGTTTCCCGAGTCGGCGGCTCCGCGCAGATCCGGGCGATGAAGCGGGTTGCCGGAAGGCTGAGGCTCGAACTGGCCCAGTATAGAGAGGTAGAGGCCTTTGCCCAGTTCGCCTCAGACCTGGATAAGGTCACCCAAGCCCAGCTTGCCAGAGGAAGCAGGCTGGTTGAGGCTCTGAAGCAAGACCAGTACCAGCCGCTACCGGTGGAGAAACAGGTGCTCCTGATATTCGCCGTCACCAACGGATATGTTGACAGATATCCAACAGAAGCGGTTAAAAAATACGAGAAAGAACTCTACGTCTTCTTCGAGGCAAAATATCAAAACCTCCTCGACGAAATAAAAACCAAAAAGGACATTTCGGATGACCTAGCTCAGAAGATAAGGAAGGCTCTTGATGAGCTTGAAGAAAAGCTAGGAGAACTGGCATAGAACGATAGGGCGACAGAGCGGGTCGCCCCTACATATGATAAATACGGAGAGCACATGCCCAGTCTGAGACAAATAAGAGGAAAGATAAGCAGTGTCAAGGGAACCCGAAGGATTATGAGTGCGATGAAGCTGATCTCCGCGGTCAAGCTTCAGCGTGCTCAGGGACTTCTTATTAACTACCGTCCCTATTCCAACGCATTCCAAGAGATTGCCAGGAGCTTGGCTACAAAATGCGACTCAAAGTGGCATCCTCTTCTTAGAAACCCCGAAGAGAGAAAGAAGCTTCATCTGGTGTTCATGACCTCGGACCGGGGTCTATGCGGAAGCTTTAACAGCAACCTCATCCGTAAAATCGAAACATACCTGGTCACGGAAGCGAAGGTGTACGAACAGGTCGTATTCAGCTTTCTGGGAAGGAGGGGCCGGGATCATTTCGCCAAGCGAAAGGTTCAGGTTGCAGGTAGTTACATCGGTATAAACGAAAGAAATTTCAGTCAAATAGCCGGTGAGATTGCCCCTAATTTGGTGAAGGAATTCACCAAGGGCGAAAGCGACGAGGTAGTCCTGGTTTATAATTACTTCAAATCAGCGCTTTCCCAGGTCCTTACCTTTGAAAGGCTACTTCCCATCGAGCGGGATGAAACCGGAGACAAAGATTCCGCTGCTATTGACTATATCTACGAGCCGGAAAGAGAGGATGTGCTCAAGTATGTTTTACCCAAATACGTCGAGGTGCGCCTGGAGAGAGCTGTTCTTGAATCGATAACCAGCGAGCACGGGGCGCGGATGACAGCCATGGAAAATGCTACTCGGAACGCCGAGGATGTGATAAGGAGACTCACCCTTTTATTCAACAAGACCAGACAGGCAATCATTACCAAGGAACTAATGGACATTGTAAACGGAACCGAGGCATTAAGAAAAGGAGACACCGATTAAAAACGATGTATGATACAAGATGCAAGATACAAGATACATAACGAGAATCATGAATCGTGCATCATGCATCCTGTATCCTGAATTAAGAAGGAGGTATCGATTAGGATGGAAGCAAGTAACGGAAAGATAGGCAAAATCGTTCAGGTGATGGGACCGGTCGTTGACGTCGAGTTCAAGGATGGTGAGCTGCCTTCGATCTATACCGCGGTCAAACTGACCAACCCGCTCTTGAACGATAAAAAGTGGAACCTGGTGCTAGAAGTAGCCCAGCAGCTAGGTGGGAAACGGGTTCGCTGTATTGCTATGGATTCTACCGATGGTATTAAAAGAGGAGAAGACGCGCTGAATACCGGAGAGGGAATAACCGTGCCGGTCGGAAAGGAAGCCCTGGGAAGGCTGATCAACGTCGTAGGAGAGCCGATAGACGAAGCGGGTCCTATAGACACGAAGGAGCGCTGGCCTATTCATCGTCCCGCCCCTGAGTTTGTGGAGCAGAGCACACAGCTTGAGGTATTCGAGACCGGAATTAAAGTGATTGACCTTCTGGCCCCTTTCCTCAAGGGCGGAAAAATCGGTCTATTCGGTGGCGCAGGCGTGGGAAAGACGGTTCTCCTGATGGAGCTAATCCACAACGTGGCCAAAGAGCACGGCGGTGTTTCTGTCTTCGGTGGAGTCGGAGAGAGAACCCGTGAGGGGAACGACCTTTGGCTTGAAATGAAAGAGTCAGGAGTCATCAAGAACACCGGAATGGTTTTCGGACAGATGAACGAGCCGCCGGGGGCCAGGGCACGCGTGGGTCTTACCGCCCTTACCCTTGCCGAATACTTTAGAGACGTAGGCGGGCAGGACGTACTTCTATTCATCGATAACATATTCCGGTTTACCCAAGCCGGTTCGGAAGTATCCGCCCTTCTCGGAAGAATCCCATCGGCGGTCGGTTATCAGCCTACCCTGGCCACAGACTTAGGAGAGTTACAGGAGAGAATTACCTCCACTGTCAAAGGCTCGATCACATCGGTGCAGGCCATATACGTTCCGGCGGACGACCTTACCGACCCGGCACCGGCCACGACCTTCGCCCACCTGGACGGAACTATCGTTCTTTCACGACAGCTAACCGAGCTTGGCATATACCCGGCCGTAGATCCCCTCGATTCCACCTCTCGAATCCTGGACCCCAGGATCGTTGGAGATGAGCATTACAAGATCGCCCGCGAGGTTCAAAGGATACTCCAGCGCTATAAGCAACTCCAGGAGATCATAGCCATTCTGGGGATGGACGAGCTTTCCGAAGAGGACAAGCTCATAGTAGCCAGAGCAAGAAAGGTGCAGAGGCTTCTTTCACAGCCATTCAGCGTTGCCGAGCAATTCACCGGGACACCTGGTAAATACGTGCCAATCAAGGAAACCATCGAGGCATTCAAAGAGGTAATAGCCGGAAACATGGACGAGGTCCCGGAGCAGGCATTTTACATGGCTGGAAATTTGGAGGAGGTTTACGCCAAGGCCAAACAGCTTATATCGGGATAAGATTAACCACAGAGAACACAGAAGCTGGCGAGAATTAATTGAATCAAATTTTTAAATTTTTATCTCTTTGTACTCTGTGCCCTCCGTGGCTAAAGTTAAACTTGAAAATGCCGTTTCCTCTCCCCCCTGCGGGGGTGCGGTATACGAAGTGTGCATCATATGGAAATAAAAGGTCGGGATAGGGGGTAAATAATCCCCCCACCTTAATCCTCCCCCACAAGGGGGAAGGAAATTCCGAAGGGAGAAAAGAATTGGCGGAAAGACTGGAACTCAAAGTGATCACCCCATCAAGGGTAGTAATAAGCGAAGAGGTGGATGAAGTCATAGCGCCCGGAGAGTTGGGAGAGTTCGGAGTCCTTCCCGGGCATGTCCCTTTTATCACCCTTCTTATGCCCGGTGAGCTTAAGTACAGGAAGGATGGAACTGAAAGAAGGTTTATAGTTTGGGGTGGTCTTTCCGAGGTCAGAGACGACAAGGTCACCGTCCTCACCGATAACGTCGAAGACCCCAGGTTTGTAGATTCCGAAGCTGCGCAAAGAGAGGCCGAGGCCCTGCTAGAAGAGCTTAAGAGCTTCAGCGGTAAGACCAGAGAATTAAAAGAGATAAACAAGAAACTGAGACTGGCACAGTTAAAAGCAGGTATCAAGGAATAAAAATAGAGCCTACTTTTAATCCCGTAGAACGTCCTTGCTGAGTTAATTTCTCCATATTAGAAATTAACTCATTCAACTAAAATGTCCCCAAATTTGATTGAAATAATGTAAGGAACGCATACCCGTACTGAGCCCTTCGACTCCTCAGGATAAACTCCGTCGAAGTATATGCGTTCACTACGAAACAAAGGGTTTCTTTAATTTCGTAAGCGGTATGTAGAGAACTTCTAGTAGTTCATCTAATCGGATGGTAATCTTATCTTAATCCAAAACATACGGTGAGACTATGACCAACCTTACGATCGCAATTCCCGATGACCGTTTGCTAAAACTAAAAGAAATGGCTGCCCGCTTTAATCTAACGCCGGAAGAGTTAGTGTCTATAAGCATTGAAGATCTGCTCGCCCGTCCTGAAGATTCCTTTCGACTCGCTGTAGAGCATGTTCTCAAAAAGAATGCTGAACTCTACAGACGGTTGGCTTAATGCGCTATATTACTCTCGGCGAAATGCTGGAACTTTATGTTCAGATATTGCACCAGTCTGGAGGCGCTGTAGGCATCCATAATTTAGGCGCTTTAGAGTCGGCCCTCATTCAGCCGCGTATGACTTTTGGCGGTGAAGATTTACCCCACAATTGTCGAAAAGGCCTCGGCTCTGGGCTATTCAATCATTAAAAACCATCCCTTCATCAATGGCAACAAACGTGCTGGCCATGCTGCAATGGAAGTCTTTCTTGTCTTGAATGGCTTTGAGATATCCGCCTCTATATATGAGCAAGAGAAAATCATTCTTCAAGTAGCGTCTGGCGCGTTGGGGCGAGACGAGCTCACTGATTGGCTTCGTGCCCATATCATAGAAAAGACTTGATAATGCACTCGGCTGCTAGATCGCTAGACGTACACTCGCTTTTTTTTGATCAAAAATCACTCCGGGGTGTAATAATCGTAATAATCCAATCCCAGGTGGGTAATAAGCTCTTCGCCCTTGAGGTAACGGAGGGTGTTTTTAAGCTTCATAAGCTGGATGAAAAGGTCGTGTTCCGGGTATAGACCCTCTCCATGCATCGGGCTCTTGAAATAGAAGGAGAGCCACTCCTGAATGCCGTACAAACCGGCCCTTTCCGCTAAGTCCAGAAAGAGAACCAGGTCGAGAACAATTGGGGCCGCCAGTATGCTGTCACGACAGAGGAAGTTAACCTTAATCTGCATCGGATAGCCGAGCCATCCGAATATGTCGATGTTGTCCCAGGCTTCTTTGGCATCTCCCCTGGGAGGGTAGTAATTGATCCTAACTTTGTGGTAGTAGTCAGAGTAGAGGTCCGGATACAAGTCCGGCTGGAATATATATTCGAGGACGCTTAGCTTGCTTTCCTCTTTAGTCTTGAAAGAATAAGGGTCGTCCAAGACCTCGCCGTCCCTGTTGCCCAGAATGTTGGTAGAGAACCAGCCGTTAAGCCCGATCATCCTGGCCTTGAGGCCGGGAGCGATTATTGTCTTCATAAGGGTCTGGCCGGTCTTAAAATCCTTCCCGGCGATTGGCACCTTTTTCTTTTGCGCCAAGCTCATCAGCGCCGGAAAATCAACCGAAAGATTAGGAGCGCCGTTTGCATAGGGCACGCCGCACTGAATCGCCGCATAGGCATATATCATGCTTGGCGAAATCTCCGGGTGGTTGTCTTTCAGACCGTCCTCAAACTTCTTTATAGAGCTATGAACCTCGGAAGGCTTTATATACACCTCGGTGCTTCCACACCACACCATAACCAAACGGTCGAGCTGGTTTTCACTCTTGAAATTGATGATGTCGTCCATGAGCTGCTCGGCAAGGTCCATCTTTGTTTTCCCGGACTTGAGATGCTTGCCGTTCAGGTTTTTGACGTACCTTCTATCAAAAACAGCGGGCATAGGCTCGGTATAGTAGAGTACGTCTTTTAACTCATCGAGGAGATTTTTATCCAGTACCCCAGCTTTGAGGGCGGCATCGTAACAATTCTCAGAGAATATATCCCAGCCGCCGAACACCAGGGCGTCCGGGTTAACCAGTGGAATGAAATCCTTTATGAGAGGGAATCTTTTCTCGGTCCTCTTGCCCAGCCGGATAGTACCCATTTGGGTAAGGGAGCCGATGGGCTTGCCGAGCCCCCTTTTTATGGCTTCAACGCCGGCAATGAACGTAGTACTAACCGCACCACCTATCCCCGGAAGTAACACTCCCAGCCGGCCACTGGGCGGAACGATCCTCGCTTTTCTTTTGACTGTTTTTCTGGTTTTGTTAGGCAAGTGATTCCCTGACTTCCTCTTCCTTCGACTCTGCTCTGAACAGACTAGATTGCTCCCCCAGACCCCAGTGGATATTACCTCTTCGAGAACTGCTGGCCTCTTCTGGCCTTTCTCTTTCCGTATTTTTTGCTTTCCACCATTCTGGGGTCGCGGGTTAGAAGGCCGGCGCTCTTAAGCGTCTTTTTGAACGAATCGCTCACCCGCAGAAGGGCTCTGGCCAGCCCGTGCCTTACGGCATCCGATTGCCCGGTTAGCCCGCCTCCGCTCACATCCACGAAAACGTCATACTTATTCAATGTCTGGGTTAACTTAAGTGCCTCAAGCGCCCTTATTCTCCATGTTTCGCGGGGGAAATACGATTCAACCGGCTTGTCGTTTATGGAGATTTTGCCCCCACCATCGCGTAACCACACCTTCGCTATCGATGTCTTTCGCCTTCCTGTTCCATAATATGTAACATCAGCCATTGCTACTCTTAAACCTCCAACGCCTCTGGTTTTTGGGCTTCATGAGGATGCTCGCTGCCAGAATATATCTTTAGCCTGGTTATCAGCCTGTTTTGCCACTTGCTTTTGGGAAGCATTCCCCATACCGCTTTTTTCAGTATCTCTTCCGGCTTATCTTTAAACAGCTTCTCCGCGGTAATTGACTTAAGTCCACCCGGATAAGGCGTGTGCCAGTAATAGGTTTTCTGAGTCCACTTTTTCCCGGTGAAATTTACCTTGTCCGCATTGATTACTATAACGAAATCTCCGGTATCCGCATGTGGTGTAAACCCTGGTTTGTCCTTCCCTCTCAGAATTTTTGCAATCTTAGTGGCAATCCGGCCTACTGTCCTTCCACTAGCGTCAATCAAATACCATTTCCTCTCTATATCCTCATTCCTGGCCATGTATGTCTTCATTTTACCTATTCCTAGCTTTTTGGTTGAATGAACAATGTACCAAATCCCCTTTGATTGTCAAGAATAACATATATGCCCCCCGCGTTGGTCATCGGCAAGAGAACCATCCCTTCCCCGATTAAATTGGCGACCCGCTCAGGACAGGCCCTTCGACCCTTTGGCATGGCTCAAGGCAGGCTTGTTCACTACCCAAACACCGCCGACCCTATGCGAGCCGGGCTGGCACCTACCATGAATGATTACCGAGTTACTTATAATCAACTAACTGAACCAACCATCAAAAGAAGGATGAGAACTGGTCAAAGAAAAAGGGTGACCCGAAAGCGAACGGATTACAAAATGAAGGGAAGAATAGATTTGGACATACAAAAGTATTGAATAGGAAAGGAGACGGAACTATAGGATGGAAAGTGAAGAAGGCGAAAGGAAAGAAAAAAGGACGAAAGGCAAAGGGTGATAGCACAAGCGCCTTGAACACAAAAGGGTTAAACCCGAAGAAAAAAGTGGAGGTTGGGAAAGTGAAGAACGGGTTGAAAAAGAAGAAAAAATTTATGGTATCGTGATGGTGGCGATGACGGTGGTGGTCAAAATCCCTATGATGCGGCTTATGATGATATTTTTTGGCAGGCTCCGAGGTGGTGTATCTCAGCCCGTTATTAGAGCCTGTTTCTTTACCGAATTGCTTGATTGCCGGTTTTGTCGCCGTCTTGGTAAATGTAATAGCATCTCCAAAACCCTCACTACCGTCCACCAGGGAATCACCTGATTTTAATCTGCCGATTTTGGAAACTACCTTTTTTCCGCCGACAAAGGTTATCGTTTCTCTGCCGTCTCGATACGAGCTGATGTTATTGGAGAAGTGTCTGACCCCGCTTTTTTTATCAACCCAGTGAGCTATCTCTGTCCTGGTAGAGGAGTCAGAAACTACACCTGGAGCCGTGCCTATTTCTTCCACGGTGATTGGAGTAATACTGGAAGAAGAGGTATTAGTAAAATTTCTAGTTCTTATGGGAGCGGTGGTGCTGTTTAAACTCGAACCCGATTTAAAAACCGGTCCTTTGCTATTAATAAAACCGGTAGTTACTTCGTTTCTCTCGAAAGTTGAGCCCACATTGCTTATTAATTGGTTACCATCTCCTCCACCCGTACCTATTTTATTATTGTAATCAAGGTTATTTTTAGCGGACGTCCTGTAAGTAGAACCGCTGGACAAGCCATTATAAGATTTCCTGGGCATCACCCCTGAGTTAATCAGGTTCTGTTTTTGATTTGTGAGGGTGTTGCTAAGGGTGGTGGAACGCGTTAAGCTTGACCCCCTGCCGAAAGTAGTCCTGTTGGTATTAGAAAAACCCGGGTGCTTGACCAAGCTGCTACCGAGGCCCCCATTCCTTAATCCGGCTGCTCTATTAGTCGAGAATGAGCTTCTATTGAATCCTCCTCTCAAACTGTAGCCGGAACTGCCGGCAGTAAAACCCCTGGCCCCGAAACCGGTCTTGCCAAATCCGCTTCTTGTTCCACCTCCCCGGAAATTTTGCGCTTGGGACAAAACAGGAAGTAATACAATTGAAATGAATATTATCAGGCTTAATCTTAGTATTCCCATCCGCTCACCACTCCTTAAACTAGTAATTAGCTCCCTACTACACCATATTATAACAAATCTGATATAACAAACCCAAATTGTTTTTATCGATCCGATTAAACAATAATAATTACAATTTACCCCGCGTTTACTTTACTAAATCCCATAGACTCGAAGAAGCGATTCAGGATGGCCCTAATCTTGCACACACAAAACAATCCAGTAAAATAAACCACCGTGCCATCCCTTATACTGGGTATAGAATCCTCTTGCGATGAGACGGCGGTAGCGGTCATCAAAGACGGTAAGACTGCGCTCTCCAGCGTGGTGTCTTCTCAGGTTGAAATCCATAAAAAATACGGTGGGGTGGTACCAGAACTCGCTTCGAGAAAGCATGTCGAGAACATAATTCCCGTACTGGAAAAAGCCCTTTCCGACGCCGGAGTATCGCTCTCAGAGATCGAAGGTATTTCTGTAACACGCGGGCCGGGCCTGGTCGGATGCCTTATGGTTGGGGTTTCAACGGCAAAAGCAATGGCCTTCTCCCTCGAGGTTCCCCTCATCGGCGTAGACCACCTTGAGTCTCATCTGGCCGCCATTCACCTGGAGTACGACGTTCCTTTTCCGTTCATAGGCCTTGTGGTTTCAGGGGGGCATACCAGTCTATACCTGGTCAATAACCATACCGATATCAAATTAATGGGGAAAACCAGGGACGATGCAGCCGGCGAGGCGTTTGACAAGGCA
Source organism: Thermodesulfobacteriota bacterium (assembly GCA_035559815.1). Taxonomy (NCBI): domain Bacteria; kingdom Pseudomonadati; phylum Thermodesulfobacteriota; species Thermodesulfobacteriota bacterium. The sequence goes on along the minus strand of DATMAT010000063.1, from coordinate 101,106 downwards.
GCCAAACTTCTCGGCTTAAGCTATCCGGGCGGTGTAGAGATTGACAGACTCTCAAAAGAGGGAGACCGGAAAGCTATTTCATTCCCTCGACCTTTCTTAACATCTTCGTCCTTTGATTTCAGCTTCAGCGGTTTAAAGACTGCACTCGTCTACTACCTCAAGAAAAACCCTGCTCCCGATGGAATAAAGCTTAAGAATATCTGCGCCAGCTACCAGGAAGCCATAGTCGAGACCCTGGTAGAAAAAACCCTGGCCGCTACGAAACTACACCAGGTAAGAGCGGTAGTTATTGCCGGAGGGGTTGCCTGCAACTCCCGCTTGAGAGAACTGGCTAAAGATAGGTTTGAGAATGAAGGGATTTCCTTTTATATTCCCTCCCCCAAATATTGCACCGACAATGCGGCAATGGTGGGGGCGCTTGGGTTTTATAAGCTAGCTGAGGGGGATTACTCGGGGCTCGACCTAAACCCCTATTCTACCTCCCGCCCGAAGTACGTAAGGGGAAGAGGACTGATTGCAAATTAGCTTGACCCAATTTTACCTATACTATTTCGACATAAAGTTAATTCACATAGCCTAGAGCTTTTAATTGTTCGGTTAACTCATCGTCGATCTTTATTTTATCTGCAGAGATGACGTTGGACTTTTCTGCCTGGGCATCCATCCAAGCCTGAAGCTCTACAAATAGGGATTTGCCAATTTCCAGCTTCTCATCAAAAAGGTTAATCTGCTCCCTGGGGTCATTAATAAGATCATATAATTCCAGATGGCTTTGGGACCGGTGTAATAGCTTCCAATCCTTACTCCTGATCATTTTATATTCATGGTCTTTTTCGCTGAATGCAAAAGCGCTGTCATATGACCCCTTCTTCGCTACTTCAACCAAACTATCGCCGTCTATTCCTGCTGGAACAGGAAGGCCCAGAAGCTCGAGTACCGTTGGCATAATGTCTATGCTCTCCACCTGCGCATCAACAATACGGCTCTGGGGAAACGCGGGAGCTTTTATAATCAGCGGCACTCTAATAACTTCGTCGTAAAGCTCAAAATGACCAATTTCAAGAGCCTTATGGTCTAAAAAATTTTCCCCGTGGTCTGAGGTGAGAATGATAATACTGCTGTCATAGAGTCCTAGATCCCTCAGTTCCTCGAACAGCTTTCCCAGGAAATCGTCGGTATAATAGATATCGCCGTCGTACTTATCAATTAAATAAACATAATCTTCTTCTTTCATTTTGTCTTGAATACTATGATAGTCGGTTGCCACTTTTTTCTCCGTTTCCTCCAACATGCCTCGATAGCTTTTGTCACTATAAACATCATATTGAGGTGAAGGGCTATAGGGAGCGTGGACTTGGTAGGTATGCAGGAAAAGAAAAAAGGGGTTCGAATTGTTCTTTCTTAACCAATTAACCGCTTTTGTGTAGGTCACTTCTATGCTACCCCAGGTTTGCACCGGTTTATCATCAAAGAAATCAAACCCTTGGTAGCCAAACCTGTGATTCACGTTGCCACCGTCCGTAATAGCGGCAGTCTCATACCCGACGTTTTGTAGCAATTCTCCAAGAGTCGATTGTCCATCGCTAAGCTTCTTATCTGTCGACAATACACCATGGCCGGATGGATAGAGGCCAGTCAGCATGGACATATGTGAGGGCAATGTCCACGAGGATTGGGCAATGGTGTTTAAAAATAGAACACCACCTTCTGCAAAGCGGTCTATGTTAGGACTGGTATTACGGCTGTAACCATAGCAACTGATATGGTCTGCTCTAAGCGTATCTATAGAAATTAGTATTACACTAGGCCTACCCTTATCCAAAGACTGAAAATACAAATAGCGGCCCAAATTCAGGCCAATAACTAAGCAAAATATGACAACTAGAATCTTGAGGTTTTGTATTTTTAGACAAGCGCTAAATTTGGTCCGAGATATCTTCAAGATTAGCCATCCCACAAACACACTGGTAAGAAGCCATAGAGCGTTTCCAACTATACTCTTTAACTCATAAAATCCAGGTAGGTACCGCTTATTTATCCAATACCCAGCTATAATAAAAAGCAATAATGCCGGAATTATTCCGTCGATGATTAGATTGCTATGTTTTCTATCAATGCCGCTGAAGTTAAGAAAAGCCAGTACCACGACCAGAACAACCAAAACAAACAGTCCAACCATCAATGCAATAAACAAGTATTTGTTGATGATCGAGGTAAACCAATAAACGGCTAAATAATACATCCCCTGCCCCAGGTACCCATTAGCAACAATGAAATCTATGCTCTTTATGACCCCAAGTAGAAATCCCAACACACCTGCCAACAAAAGAGCAACAACGAATTTGGTCTCGTATTGGCTTATATTTTCAAATTTCATCTCTTGTTGCCGGCTTTAACCGATTTAATTTTTAACAACTCTAATCAGGGCACATTAAAAACCCGTAGTAGCGGTTCCAAGACCACAAATCAGCCCGGGTAAAGGCTGCCTCGAACCGTAAAACCGGAAAATAATGTTAATCCAAATTAGTTGATATAGCCGAGAGCCTTTAGCTGGTCGGTTAGTTCCTTATCCAGCTCGATTTTGTTATCCGTGGAATTTGACTTGGATAGCTGTTTCTGGGTGTCGGACCAAATATTAAGTGCTTCAAATAACGACTTGACCACTTCGGTCTCTTGGGCAAAGATATTTAGTTGTTCCTTGGGATCTTTTATGAGATCAAATAGTTCGAATTCGCTCTGGGATCGCTGTAATAGCTTCCAATCTTTACTCCTGATCATTTTATATTCATGGTCTGTTTGGCTGAAGGCGAACACGCCGTCGTATGATCCTATTCTGACCAATTCAACTAAACTCTCCCCATCAACCCTGACTGGAATAGATATATCCAGGAGTTCGAGCACGGTGGGCATGATATCTATGCTCTCGACCTGGGCCTCGATAACTTGATTTTTAGGAAACGAAGGGGCTTTGATAATCAACGGCACTTTGACTATTTCGTCGTATAGTTCGCCATGACCCACATTGTAGGCCTTATGGTCCAAAAAATTTTCTCCATGGTCAGATGTAAGGACGATTATACTATCGTCGTATAACCCCAAATCTTTCAGTTTCTGGAACAGCTTTCCGAGGAAAAAGTCTGTATAGTAGATCTCACCGTCATACTTGTCGATTAAATACAGAAAATCCTCTAAAGTCATTTGGTCATGAATTTTGTTGTAATGAGCATACTTAACGTATCCATACGTAATGCCCCGATAGCTCTTATCGCTATAGATATCGTAACCGGGTAAAGGGTCATACGGAGCGTGGACTTGATAGGTGTGCAGGAAAAGGAAAAAAGGCCTGGAATGGCCCTTTCTCAACCATTTAACTGCCCTTTTGTAAGTTTTTTTAATTGCGCCCCGGCACTTTAAACAACCCTTGTCGTGATAAAAGTCAAAACCCTGATAGCCATACCCCTGACTCAAGTAGACTCTATCGGTAATAGCGGCAGTCTCATATCCGGCGTTTTGTAGTATTTCGGCAATAGTCAAATGCCCATCACTTAGCTTGTTGTGTTTGGATAAAACACCATGACCGGTCGGGTAGTGTCCTGTCAACATGGACATATGCGAGGGCAGCGTCCATGAGGACTGGGCAATAGTATTCGTGAATAAAACTCCATCCCGAGCAAAGCGATCGATGTTGGGGCTGGTGTTACGTTCGTAGCCATAGCAGCTTAGATGATCCGCCCTCAAAGTATCGATGGAGATGAGAATAAGATTAGGACGGTCTGACTTAGCAGACCGTGAATAGACAAAGTAAGCCAGGTTAAGCATCGCAACCAAACTCACCAGACAGATCAAGGTTCTAGCGCCATACATTTTCCCAGGGAAATTAATCTTCTTATGGGATACTTTTACAATTAACAGCCCAAGCACCCAGACCAGAACCACACAAACCGTGGCCCATATGAGGTTTGCAACAATGCTCTTTAAATCAAAAAACCCTGGAAGATACTTCCTGTTTATCAAATAACCTCCAATGATAAATACCGATGCCGAGGGTGCTATTCCATATACGATTACATCGCCGGTTCTCTTACTTAAACCAGTAAACCGGAGAAGGGCTTTCATAGCATAAAGCCCTATGAAAAAGAGCACTGTCGTTCCCAAAGGGATCAACACACACTTATCAACGCTCGATACCAAAGAACGAAGCGATATATAATACATCCCGTACTGCAGGTAATTATTGGAGATAACAAAGGCCATAGCCTTCAAAATCCCGAATAAAAGTCCAAGGCTTATGGCCACAAATACGGCTATTTTAAACTTGAATGCACATTGGTTTGATCCCTTATTATTTGCTGGAAAGGAAAAGGCAAAAGTGGATATCAACACCCCTTGAGCAACTAACAGGAGTATTGCGGTATTACTAAAGATGTAGGACAATTCAACCCCCCTCATGCAAAAATGAGTGGTTTTCGGTCTATTTTAAGGCAGGTTGGTTGAACCCATTAGATATCGGTCGCATTCACGAGCAGCTCCTCGCCCCTCGTTTATGGCCCACACTACAAGGCTCTGGCCACGGCGCATGTCTCCAGCTACGAAAACACCTTCCACGTTCGTAGCAAACTTGCCATGCTCGGCCTTGGCGTTCGAGCGCTCATCCCTGTCAATACCCAGTTGCTCAAGAATTGTGTCCTCGGGCCCAAGGAAGCCCAGGGCTAATAGCACAAGCTGTGCCGGCCAAACCTTTTCAGTCCCGGGGATTTCTTTAAGCACTGGACGGCCATTGTCGCCCTTTTGCCAATCTACCCGTATGGTGTGTAATTCTTTGACCTGGCCTCTTTCATCCCCTACGAACCTTTTGGTCAAAACCCGGTACTTTCTGGGATCCTGTCCGAATATGGCGGCGGCCTCTTCTTGCCCGTAGTCTAGCTTATACACCCTGGGCCACTGAGGCCAGGGGTTATCCGGGGCACGACTAAGAGGGGGCTTAGGAAGTATTTCAAATTGCAAGAGGCTCCTGCACCCGTGCCGCATCGCCGTTGCGACGCAGTCCGTACCCGTATCGCCTCCGCCCAGGATGATTACGTCCTTGTCCTTTGCCGATATATATTTTCCGTCCATAAGATTGCTGTCGAGTAAACTCTTCGTGTTGGCCCGGAGGAACTCCATCGCAAAATGAATACCCTGGAGATTTCTACCCTCGATAGGCAGGTCCCGCGGTTTAGTGGCTCCACAACAAAGGACGACGGCATCAAATTCCTTGAGCAGCATGTCAGAAGGATAGTTCTTACCTACTTCTATACCAGTAACAAACTCGACCCCTTCTTCTACCATCAGGTTTATCCGGCGCTGAACCACTTTCTTGTCCAGGTGGGGATTGGGTATGCCATACATGAGTAGACCCCCGATTCGGTCGTCACGCTCGAATACGGTCACCCAATGCCCTGCCTTGTTGAGCTGGGCGGCGCATGCCAGCCCGGCTGGACCAGAACCAACCACGGCTACTTTTTTACCCGTACGCACAGGAGGCGGCTCCGGAACCACCCATCCTTCTTCAAATCCCTTATCGATTATAGCACATTCTATAGCTTTGATCGTAACCGGAGGCTCGTTGATTCCGAGAACACAAGCTGCCTCGCAGGGGGCGGGACAGATCCGGCCGGTAAACTCGGGGAAATTGTTGGTCTTATGTAACCGTTCTAGCGCTTCTCTCCAAAGCCCGCGGTATACCAGGTCATTCCATTCAGGAATGAGGTTATTTACGGGACAGCCCGAGGTCATGCCCTCTAATATGATCCCGGTATGGCAAAATGGCACCCCACAATCCATACACCGTGCCCCCTGCACCTTGAGTTTTTCATCAGGGAAGTGTTGATGAAACTCGCCCCAATCACGAACCCGCTCGGCTGGGGAACGCTCCTCAGGGAGTTCGCGTGTATATTCTAAGAATCCGGTAGGCTTACCCATTTCATTTTCTCTCGAGTTATTGTAGCCAATACCCTATCGGGAACACCGAGATATTGTTCTATAACTCCGTGTCCCTGTCAACCACTGACCTGTGAACCAGTTAGCTGAATAGAGGGTGCGATTTGCTTATCCTGAATCGAGACCGAAAGTGCAAATCGCTTATGGCAACCTAGTTTCCGCTGACTCGGGCCAGGTCGCGCTTATTCTCCTCGAAGGCGGCCATGACTGCTTCCTCGCCGCTCAAGCCCGCTTCCTGAACCCGCTTCATTGCCTGAAGCATACGTTTATAATCTCTAGGCATTACCTTTACAAACTTTGGTACCACCTCATCCCAAATCGCTAATAAGTTTCGAGCCCGGCTACTCCTAGTATAATCAGCGTGCTTACGTATAAGCTCCCTTATCTCCTCGATCTCCTTTACATCTTCCAGCCGCTCAAGATAAACCATCTCTTTGTTACATCGCCGGTCGAAGTCGTCGGTTTCGTCGAGCACGTAAGCAACACCACCGGACATACCCGCTGCAAAATTCCTCCCGGTCGGACCCAACACTACGACCAGTCCTCCAGTCATGTATTCACACCCGTGGTCCCCTACCGCTTCCACTACTGCTTTCACACCGCTATTACGCACACAGAATCTTTCCCCGGCCATGCCTCTAATATAGGCTTCGCCAGACGTAGCGCCGTAAAACGCCACATTGCCGATGATTATGTTTTCCTCGGGAACGAATGTCGAGCCTTTGGGGGGATAGACGATGATCTTACCCCCGCAAAGCCCCTTTCCGATGTAGTCGTTGGAATCACCCTCGAGGGTTAGTGTGATACCTCGTGGTATAAAAGCCCCAAAGCTCTGTCCTGCCGACCCGCGGAAGTGGAGCCGAATCGTATCCTCCGGAAGTCCCTCCGCACCATAACGCTTGGTAAGTTCGCTTCCCAATATGGTTCCTACCACCCGGTTAGTATTGTGAATAGGAAGTATTGCTTCTACCGGCTCGCGTCTCTCCAGGGCAGGTTTACAGAGGTCTAGAAGCACCAGATTGTCCAGCGCTTTTTCGAGCCCGTGGTCTTGGGGAATCTGGCAGTATCTTCCCACCTCCGGCGGCACATCGGGTTGATAAAGAATAGCTGAAAAATCCAGGCCCTTAGCCTTCCAGTGGTCTACGGCCTTTTTAACCTCCAACTTGTCTGTTCGTCCTATCATCTCGTTGACCGTACGGAATCCAAGCTTGGCCATCAGTTCTCTCATCTCCTGGGCGATGAAATGCATGAAATTCACCACATGTGCTGGGTCTCCCTGGAATTTCTTTCGGAGTTCCGGATTCTGAGTGGCCACACCGACGGGGCAAGTATCTAGATGACAGACACGCATCATGATGCAGCCCAATGCAATAAGAGGTGCTGTTGCAAATCCAAATTCCTCTGCTCCAAGTAGTGCTGCAACCACAACATCTCGACCGGTCTTAAGCTGACCATCGGCCTCTACCACAATCCGGCTTCTCAGGTCATTCAGTAAAAGTGTCTGATGAGTTTCTGCCAGTCCTAGCTCCAAGGGAAGTCCGGCGTGATGGATACTAGTCTGAGGTGATGCACCAGTTCCACCCTCATATCCGCTAATTAACACAACATCCGCATGACCCTTCGCCACTCCCGCAGCGATAGTGCCCACACCTACCTCGGACACCAGCTTTACACTGATTCGAGCCCCTGGATTAGCATTCTTTAGGTCATGGATTAATTCTGCCAAATCCTCGATTGAATAGATATCGTGATGGGGAGGAGGTGAAATCAATCCCACACCCGGGACGGAGAATCGTACCTTAGCGATCCAAGGATAAACCTTCGCTCCGGGGAGTTGTCCTCCTTCACCCGGCTTTGCGCCCTGCGCCATTTTTATCTGAATTTCTTTTGCATTGACCAGGTATTGACTGGTGACACCAAATCTCCCGGATGCGACCTGTTTTATCGCACTATTGCGAGAATCACCATTAACATCCGGTATAAAGCGAGAAGGATCTTCCCCTCCCTCTCCCGTGTTGCTCTTTCCACCGATACGGTTCATTGCAATCGCTAGAGCTTCATGGGCTTCCAGACTGATAGCCCCATAGGATATAGCCCCAGTTTTGAATCTTTTGACTATCGATTCGACAGGCTCGACTTCCTGGATGGGGATTGGTTTATCTGCGAACTTAAACTCTAGTAACCCCCGCAAGGTACTGAGCTTTTTGTTGTGATTATTCACCAGCCCGGAATACTCTTTAAATGCCTCGTAGTCGTTGGTACGGCAAGCACGCTGAAGCTTATGCACCGTCTGTGGATTGAACATATGGTACTCGCCATCATGCCGCCATTGGTATTTCCCGCCTACATCCAGCGTCTTACAATCAACCGGCCGATCCGGGAATGCACGCTCATGCCTCATGCGCGCCTCCTCGGCGATGACATCGATTCCCACGCCTCCCACCCGCGATGCGGTCCAGGTGAAATATTTGTCTATGAATTTCTGGTCCAGTCCTACTGCCTCAAATATCTGGGCACCCCGGTAGCTTTGAATCGTGGAGATGCCCATCTTGGACATCACCTTGACCACTCCCTTTACCGTAGCCTTTATGTACTTCTCCACCGCTTTTTCGTAGGTTATATCCTTAAGCATCCCCTCACTGATCATATCATCTAACGTTTCATAAGCCAGGTAAGGATTGATTGCTCCGACGCCATACCCAATTAGAAGGGAAAAATGATGCACCTCTCTAGGCTCGCCGGATTCCAGCACCAACCCCACCTTAGTGCGGGTTCCCTCTCGAATCAAGTGATGATGAAGGCCGGATACGGCCAGTAAAGCCGGGATTGGGGCGCTCTCACGGTCAACCCCCTTGTCAGAAAGTATGAGTATATTGGCTCCTTCGGAGATAGCCCGGTCCGCCTGGCTGTAAAGCTCGTCCATAGCCTTTTCCAATCCTCTTCCCCCTTCTGAAACCTTGAATAGGATCGGCAGTGTGACAGACCTGAATCCAGGAATGTTGACGTGGCGAAGCTTTTCCAGTTCTTCGTTGGTCAGTATGGGCGTTTTGAGCTTGATTTGACGGCAGCTCTCCGGTTCTGGCACCAGGAGATTTCTTTCCGGGCCGATGGTGGTTTCCGTCGCTGTGATTATCTCCTCACGAATGGAGTCAATTGGAGGGTTGGTTACCTGAGCGAACAACTGCTTGAAATAATTGTAAAGAAGCTGGGGCCTGTCCGAAAGAACGGCTAGCGGCACGTCGTTTCCCATAGACCCAACCGGGTCAACCCCGTCCTTTGCCATCGGCGCCATCATGATTCTCAAGTCTTCAAATGTGTATCCGAAAGCCTGTTGCCGCTGAAGCACCGTTTCGTGATCATGCTCCGGGATATGAGGTGCTTCAGGTAAGTCTTCGAGTGACACCAAATGTTCGTTTAACCAGAGCCGGTAAGGATGCTCGGTAGCTATTCTATGCTTTAACTCCTCGTCATCCACTATTCGTCCCTCTTCGGTGTCAATCATGAACATTCGGCCCGGCTGAAGTCGTCCCTTGTATAGCACGCGCTCTGGGGGTACGTCTAGTACACCGACCTCTGAAGCCATTATTACCAGGTCGTCCTTTGTGACATAGTAACGAGAAGGACGAAGCCCATTTCTATCCAATACCGCGCCGACCCTGATGCCGTCGGTGAACGCAATCGAGGCGGGTCCATCCCAGGGTTCCATTAAGCAACTGTGATACTCATAAAACGCCTTCTTCTCATCACTCATGCTCTCGTGGTTAGACCAAGGCTCCGGGATCATCATCATTACCGCATGGGGCAAGGACCTTCCAGCCAGGACAAGAAACTCCAGACAGTTATCAAACATCGCCGAGTCGCTTCCGTCCGGAAAAATGACCGGAAGTACCTTGGGCAGGTCCTCGCCAAATAGGGTGGATTCAAACATGGCCTGCCGCGTGTGCATCCAGTTTATATTTCCCCGTAGGGTATTTATCTCTCCGTTATGTATCAGATAACGATAGGGGTGCGAGCGCTCCCAACTGGGAAAGGTGTTCGTGCTGAATCGTGAATGAACCAGGGCAAGCGCCGTCTCCATGTTCGGATCTAGGAGGTCTGGATAATACTCCTCAACCTGCTCTGCGGTGAGCATCCCCTTGTAAACTATGGTCTTGTAAGAGAGGCTGGGAATGTAAAAATACGCTCCTCCATTCATTCCGGAGTAGCGTATGGCTTTGGTAGTGCGTTTGCGAATAACATAGAGCTTTCGCTCGAAGGCCATATCATCTTCGATCCGGGGGCTTCGCTTTATAAAAACCTGGCGTATGAACGGCTCGCAGGACCTAGCCGTCTTTCCGACAGAGACATTGTTCGTGGGTACGGTTCGCCACCCCAGAACCTGTTGACCTTCTTCCTCGATAATTTTCTCGAAAAGTTCCTCACAGCTTCGTCTCAGAGCCGGGTCGGGAGGTAAATACACCATACCTATCCCATAACGTCCATATTCTGGTAGGTCGATACCGTTCTCCGCGCACACCTTACTCAAGAATTTATGGGGCGTCTGCATGAGGATACCGCCACCGTCGCCGGTATTTGGTTCGCAGCCACAACCACCGCGATGGTTGAGGTTTACCAGTATGGTGAGCGCCTGATGCACAATCTCATGAGATTTCCTCCCTTTAATGTTTACAATGAATCCTATACCACAGGAATCTCGCTCGAATTGTGGATCATAGAGACCCTGCTTTGGTGGGAACCCAAGAAGTTCCATTAAGCCTCCTTCCCCAATATGCTTTGAGTCAGAAGTAGAGTTTAACTATGTTTAAAACAACAATCAAGAGTGAGACCTGCTAAAACAAGGTGTGACAAAACCTCTTTTATTAAATGTTAACAGCCTATCATATCTTCATTTTGAATGATTCGGCAAATACACTTGAAAATAACCAGTATAATTTATACAATAATAATTCCACGGAGGTTACACCAGATGAGAAGAGGAGATAGAGTGTATTACGTCAAAGACTTTATTCAGTCTGTCCCTCTTCACTCTCCCAAAATAATATTCGAAGAACTGGAAAGGCTCGGTTACCGAGGACAACCCAATGCCAGAAGAGCGGTGTCGCTCGCCGCTTACCGACACGTAAAAAGGTTAAAACTCCTCCACATTAAAAAGAATCCCCGGGCGGAACTACCACCCAGGCCGAACTCGATTCTAATGGGTCCGACCGGATGCGGCAAAACTTATCTTATCGAACTCCTTTTTGGAGAAATCTTCAAACTTCCCTTCATTATAGTGGATATGACCAAATTTACCGAATCTGGCTACGTGGGTGATGACGTAGTAAATATTCTGGTACAACTGGTCTACGCCGCAAACGAGAGCATTGATATAGCCGAGTGCGGTGTAGTGGTGCTAGACGAATTCGATAAAATAGCCGGGGCTTACAGCAGCGCCCGGTTTGCCGGACAGGGGACTACAAAAGACGTTTCCGGCTACGGCGTCCAGAGAGAGCTTCTTAAAATTTTGGAGGGTACTGATATCCAGATACCACTCGACTTCGGTTTCTCTAGTAGGGGTCCCCGGGCTTTAATCTCCACGAGAGACATCACATTCTTCTCCGTGGGTGCATTCTCCGGCATAAGGAACCTGTTTGAGAAAAGCGGGATGGGTTTCCTGCAAAAGCTGGAGGAGAATGACGGAGAAGAATCAATCGCCTACAAACTGAGCGAAGAAGAGGCCGATGACATAACCAGATTTCACCTTTTCGGCTTCCTTCCCGAACTGATCGCCCGATTCAACAGAATCGTGCCCTTCGCCCCGCTCGATAACGACACCCTGAAGGAGATACTCTTCCTCAAGATCCAAAAATACAAGAAGGAATTCGAGGAAGAAGGTTTCAAACTCCAGGTAGACCCAAGGGTCGCAGATTTTATCATAAGAGAAGCCGTCAAGAGACAAACCGGCGCCAGGGGGCTTGATGTCCTTATATCCAAGCATCTGGAGGAAGTAGCCTTTGAAATATTCGGAAAGGGCGATGAAGGTGAGGTTATATTGACGGTTTCCTCCGGCAAGGTTTCCCACATAGTAAAGAAGCGGGCATGATGGATTCGACAAGCTCACCACGGAAGGTATCCATAGTAAGCCTAGGATGTTCCAAAAATCTCGTCGATAGCGAGCTTATGCTCGGTTCATTAAAGAATGCAGGCTACGAAATCTCCTCCGAAGAAGAAGCAGATGTGCTCATAGTGAACACCTGCGGATTTATCGGCGACGCAAAGAAAGAATCCATAAACACCATAATCGAGCTTTCGGAGCATAAACGCCAAGGAAGATGTAAAAAGTTGATCGTCACCGGCTGTCTGGTGGAGAGATACGCCGAAGAGCTTAGTCGGGAGCTTCCGGAAGTGGATTCATTCTGGGGCACAGGCAACCTTCTTAAAATCGGCGAGGTTCTTAAGAAAGAGAGAATAAAAAAATTCTATAAAGCACCTCCCGGCACCATATATGACCCGGACACACCAAGGGTTCTGACGACCCTTTCCCACACCGCTTATGTAAAGGTCTCGGAAGGCTGCTCCAGAACCTGCTCCTTTTGCATAATTCCCAGGATGAGGGGGCTTATGAGAAGTAGACCGATTGAGTCTATAGTTGAAGAGGCGAAGAATCTTTCCGTTCTCGGTATAAAAGAAATAAATCTTATTGCACAGGACATGACCAGCTACGGAAGGGATATCGGGACTAATCTAGAGTCCATGCTCCGAGAACTGGTAAAAGTTGATGGGATAAAATGGATTAGAATCCATTACTGCTATCCCTGGGGATTCACCGATTCTCTGGTCAAGCTGATAGCCGAGGAAGAAAAAATCCTTCCCTACATCGACATGCCCCTTCAGCACATAAACGACCGAATCCTGAAGCTCATGGACAGAAAAACTACCAGCACACGCATCAGAGAGATCATCCAAAAACTCCGCACCGAGGTTGATAACCTGGCACTCCGTACCACATTCATCGTAGGATTCCCCGGTGAAACGGATGAAGAGTTTGCTGAGCTTCTCGATTTTGTCGAGGAGACGGAGTTCGACAGAGCCGGGGCGTTTAAGTACTCACAGGAAGAAGGGACAAAAGCGGGGGAGATGCCAGGGCAAATCCCCGAGGATGTGAAGGAAGACCGATATGAAAGACTGCTCGAAGTTCAATCCGAAGTTTCCTTGAAGAAAAACCAAGCTTTAATCGGAAAAACATACGAGGGTTTCATCGAAGGCACAGAAAACGGAAACTACATAGCCAGGATCCCCTCTCAGGCACCGGAAGTCGATGGGGTGACTTATGTGAAGAGAGAGAGGCAACTCAAAACCGGTGACCTTATTAACATAAGGATTACAGGCGCTGATATTTATGACCTGTTTGGGGAAGTGGTAGGCTGAGACTGTCAGACATGAATGTCTGACCCACCATATCAAAATCTCAGTTATTGGGTAGAACAGACATTCTTGTCTGTTTCATCTTACACCTTTGCTCCTTGGTCGTTAATAATCGGTTGAATACCTTTTATTTTGGCCATATACTCCATTTCTATGAAAATAATATTCATGGGAACACCGGAATTTGCGGTGCCCTCACTTCAAGCCTTGATCGATTCAGGAGATGAAATTGTAGCTGTTGTCTGCCAACCGGATAAACCCAAAGGACGAGGACTTGATGTGACTGCACCTCCGACCAAGGTTATTGCCGAAAAACAGGGCATACCAGTATTACAACCACAAAAGATAAAAACCGAGGAGTTTTTTAACGAGCTTAAAAAGCTTAGTCCCGACCTGATCTGCGTCGCCGCATACGGGAAGATCCTACCCAAGAATATACTTGACCTTCCTCCCCACGGTTGCATCAACGTTCACGCTTCTATTCTTCCCAAATACCGAGGCGCGGCACCGATCAACTGGGCGATAATAAGAGGAGAAAAAGTCACCGGAATTACCACGATGAAGATGGACGAGGGAATGGACACGGGCGACATGCTTCTCAAGAAAGAAATCCCGATTGAAGACGAAGACACCGGAGAAACTTTATCCCAAAAGCTCTCTCTTATAGGAGCCGAGCTTCTGATTGAAACTATAAAACTCTTGAAAGAGGGAAGACTCAATCCAACTCCTCAAGACCATTCACAGGCCACCTATGCTCCTATGCTTAAGAAAGAAGACGGAAAGATAATCTGGAGTAAATCGGCCGAGGAGGTCAGAAACTTGATTCGCGGCACCCTTCCCTGGCCCGGCGCATACACAACCCTCGATGGGAAGCTTCTCAAAATATACAAAGCAAGAGTAAGCGACGGCGTCGGAAACCCCGGAGAAGTGATAAAATCCGACTCTGGAATTTTAAGAGTTGCAACAGGAAATGATTCACTTGATATTTTAGAGCTTCAAATCGAAGGTGGAAAAAGATTAAAGGCTGAGGAGTTTTTGAGGGGGAGAAGAATTAGAGATGGATCGGTATTGGGAAGTTAGGATTAGCTGTCAACCGCAAGGGAGAGAATCGACCGTGGCAACCTGTCATATTGTTGTCTTCCCGCGTAAGCGGGAATCCATATCTTTAAATCAAAATAAGTAAGGGCTGGATTCCCGGCTGATCCCACGGTTTAACCGGGGAAAGGGAATGACAGAAAAGAGAAAGACGAGATTGCCGTGCTTCTGGCTTTGCCAAAGGCTACGCCGGACAAGCCGCTCCAATGACAATTACGGAAAGATGTACGGTTAAATCCGATATTATCTCTAAACATTCAACATCACATCAAAGAAGCCAATTTTCACCTTAGCGGCAATTCCGTTCTTCCAGCATATATCCCGAGCCGTATTCTGTAATTCTTTAGGGACTAGAAGCACAAGCTGAACTCCGAGACTAGATAGCTCTTTCCACTCATTGACCTCTTCTTCATTGATCGTATTCTCAGTCTCTACTTCGGCTATCAATACAACCTGGCCGTAATTGACAAATACTACATCAGGATAAGATCCCTTGAATTCATAATTCTTATCCTCTCCCGGATTTGTTTGCACCTCTTTGTAAAGCTTCGAGTACTTTTCCTTGACCTTATTAATAACCCAGTCGTGAAGAAATTGCTCATCCTTCGACCTTGGCATATCTCTCTCCCCAGAGAAGTTTGGTCTTGAGGATGGTAAAGTAATCCCGGAAAGGAGACTTGATTAACTTCACCGTAGTATCAGCTTTTTTAAGCTCAATCACATCCCCCATCTTCAAGTTAACCCCCACCTGTCCGTCGAGAGTAAGGTAAACATCGTGGGTATCGGTCAGAACTTTGACCCTTATGGTGGTCTCGCTCGAAACAACCAGGGGACGGTTGGAAAGGGTGTGAGGGCATATAGGAGTAATTATCGTAAGAGGCAGGGTCGGGTAAACAATGGGGCCTCCCGCAGAGAGCGAGTAAGCCGTAGAACCTGTAGGAGTGGCCAGGATTAAGCCATCCGCTCTGAAGGTAGTTATGTGAGAATCGTTTATGTATATGGCCAGGTCGACTATCCGGGCAACTGCTCCCTTGTTCACCACAATGTCGTTGAGTACGATATAGTCCCCCATTCTATCGGTTCCCCGGTGAATCGTGGCATTGAGCATATCCCTTTTTTCAACGTTATAGTCTCCAGAAATAATACGCTCCATCATGGGATAAAGCTCGTCCATTGTAAGCTCGGTGAGAAATCCTAACCCGCCCAGATTCACACCTAATATCGGGATGTCGTATCTACAAACAAGGCGGGCGACCCGAAGGAATGTGCCGTCTCCACCGAATACCAGAATTACATCAACAAATTCAGGCAGTTCGGCGCTGGGAACGGAATCAGGATGCCCTATACCCCTGCCTAGCTCTTCTTCGACATAAACTTGGATCTTTCTCTCTTTAAGCCAGCCGCATAGCTCTCTAGTAAGCTCGAAGACCCTCCTTATATTGGTCTTTCCTATGATGCCGACTTTCAATGCTTTTTGCCTCCATGCCGACTGGCCACTTTACGGCTTTCCGGGTTAGGCCTGGATATAATATACCTCGGTTGTTAAAGAATCCAATTAAAGAAGGGAGCTTAACTCTAATAGACACGAGTGGACACGAATTAAAACCGTCAGAATATAGAGACTGCTTCGCGGGGATTTGGGATATTGATTTGGGGGGGCAGGGGTAGAACCGAAGGAATCTAAATATGAGATTGCCACGCCGCCAAAAGAAGGCGGCTGGCAATGACGAGCATGATAAGCAGTGCCTGGTGAGAGTTCATATTCGCCCTACCCGTCATTGCGAGGGTGTCCTTCTGCAAGCTCAGAGCCTGTCCTGAGCGGAGCGTAGGAATAAATTCCACGACCGCAGCAATCTCATTTTTAGACGTTTAGGTTATTGGTCTTTGCATCGGTTATTTGAACTGTTTCATATGCTATAAACATTTGGTCCAATTTTTAGAGACAGGCCGTGGCATGTCTCTACAGTATTAAAGGACATAAATTACGTTTAAAGTACAGGTTGATAAACATATGCTCGACTTTCTTGGCTTGCACTCATCGAGTTAGTATGAGGAACGCATGTATGCGTCCACTACAATAATCTGGATAGACAATGCGGAATTAAATAAATGCTCACTCTCAATATTACAGAAGAGATTAATTGGAACTGGGCTTTGTTTTATCTCCTGCGGAATAGAGGAGATAACTCTTTATGAATTCGCTCAGGTCGCCGTCGAGGACGGATTCTACGTTTCCCGTCTGGTATTCGGTCCTGTGATCCTTAATCATCCTGTATGGATGAAGCACATAGGAGCGAATCTGGCTCCCCCACCCTATCTCCTTCTTGGCCGATTGAAGCTCCTCGATCTTTTCCTTTTGCTTCTCCTTCTCCAGCTCGTAAAGCCTGGCTCTAAGCACCTTCATGGCGACGGCGCGGTTTTGATGCTGGGAGCGCTCGTTCTGGCAGCTTACCACTATCCCCGTAGGGATATGGGTTATCCTCACAGCGGAGTCGGTTTTATTGACGTGCTGACCGCCCTTGCCGCCTGCGCGAAAGGTGTCAACCCTTAAATCCTTTTCGTCAATTTCAACCTGGATATCCTCGTCTATCTCCGGAGAAACAAACACAGAAGCAAACGAGGTGTGCCTCCTCTTGTTGGCATCAAAGGGAGAAATGCGGACCAGGCGATGTACCCCGCTTTCCGCCTTCAGATAGCCATAGGCATAGGGGCCTTTGACAAAGAAGGTGGCGCTTTTTATTCCGGCCTCTTCGCCGGGTTGATGGTCGAGCATTTCTATTTCAAATCCATTTCTCTCCCCATAACGGAGATACATCCGGAGTAGCATCTCCGCCCAATCCTGAGCCTCGGTTCCCCCGGCCCCGGCGTTGATCGATACTATAGCGTTCCTCCCGTCATCCGGCTCTCCCAGTATCCTCTTGAATTCAAGACTCTCTACCTTCCCCTCGATCTCTGCTATCTTTGCCTGGGCCTCTTTGGCCGTCTCTTCGTCTTCTTCTTCCAGCGAAAGCTCCGCCAACACCTCGGTATCTTCGAGGTCTCGGTATAACTTTTCCCATTCGTCTATAGAAGCTCTTGTCTGGGACTGCTCTTTTAATAACTGCTGAGCCCTTTCGTTGTCGTCCCAGAAATCGGGCTTACCTATGATAGTGTCTAATTCTTCCAGGCGTGACCTCTTCTTAGGCAGGTCAAAGAAAGTCTCCAAGGATTCTTAGTCTCTTCTTCAGGTCCTGTATCTTTTCTTTATTCTCTCCAAACATTGAGTTAGGCCCTCCAATTCGGTTAAAAATAATATAAGGTTCAAAACCGACAAAAGCAAACCAAGTTGAATTATCCAGAGTTTTGGGTAGTGTTTTTGTCATTATTCAGCCACAAATTGACACGCGCAGTATTTCATCCGCAGTGTGGATGAAATGGAAATAAATAGGCACGAATGAAGAGATCAATTACATGTACGTATGGGAAGTATGGGCGTATAAGCGTGTAACTCCCCACATACATCCAAACAATAAGGATTATTCGTGTAAATCCGTGTTCATCTGTGGCTAAATTATTAATACAAAGGGAGAATTGAAGTGAAAAAGTATCTATTTACACCCGGTCCAGTGCCGGTTCCTGACGAAATACTCCTGGAGATGGCCAGGCCAATAATACACCATAGAACTGCCGAGTTTGAGCGGCTATTCGCCGAAGTTAGAGAAGGGCTAAAGTACGTATTCGGGACAAAGGAAGAGGTCTTCGTTCTCGCCTCCTCTGGTACAGGAGCTATGGAAGGTGCGGTAGCAAATACCCTATCCCGTGGAGACAAGGCACTGGTCGTGAATGGCGGCAAGTTCGGCGAAAGATGGGGCAAAATCTGTCAAGCATTCGGCGTCCAGGTTGAAGAGATAAAAGTGGAGTGGGGAGAGGCAGTTGACCCCAACCTGATTGAAGATATTCTGGCAAAGGACGCCTCAATCAGAGCGGTGCTCATTCAAGCGAGCGAGACATCGACCGGCGTAATGCACCCTACCAGGGAAATTGCCCATATTACCAGGAAAAGAGACGATGTAGTACTGATAGTTGACGGTATTACCGCTGTCGGCGTCTTTCCGCTTCCGTTTGATGAATGGGGAATAGACGTTCTCGTAGCCGGTTCCCAAAAGGCCTTTATGCTGCCTCCGGGACTGGCATTTGCAGCCATGAGCGAGAAGGCGTGGAAGTTTAGAGAGAGATCAAACCTTCCCAAGTTTTATTTTGATTTCAAAAGGTATCTTAAGGATGCAAAAGATAATACCGTTCCATGGACACCAGCCATAACCCTTATAATCGGTCTAGCCGAAGTGCTGAGAAGGTTTAAAGAAGAGGGTCTTGAGAAATTGCACAAGCGGCATGCGCTGCTCGCTCAAGGAACTAGGGAAGCGATAGAAGCAATAGGCCTCGAGCTATACGCTAAGCGCTCTCCCAGCACCGCTCTAACCGTTGCCTTGTCGCCTCCGGACATAGGCGCGGGAAAGATTATAAGCGGATTAAGAGACCGATTCGGGATGACCGTTGCCGGCGGCCAGGACCAGGCCAAGGGAAAGATATTCAGGATCTCTCACATGGGGTTCATAGACAGGGCCGACATAATCGCCGTTATCTCCGCAGTCGAGTGTGTCCTCAAGGACTTGGGATACAAATTCGATTTCGGCGCCGGGTCGAGAAAGGCGTCGGAGGTCCTGGGAGCGGAATAATTCCCCAGTTATTCAGCCACGAATTGACACTAATAGATGCGAATGAAAATAAATGGGATACAAGATGCATGATTCATGATTCACCTTGCATCCTGTATCATGCATCTTGTATTGTTTTATCCCGATAAATTCGTGTTCATTAGTGGCTAAATACTTACAAAATTGAGAAACGCTCTCAAGTTCATCCATCTCTCCGACATCCATATCGGAATCGAGACCCATGGAAGGCTCAATCCCGCTACAGGATGGAACACCCGCTTTGAAGATGTGCTCCGTTCTTTAGATTTTGTCGTTGATGCTGCAATCAGGGAGTCCGTCGATTTAGTTTTGATAGCCGGGGATGTTTTCCACAGAGAAAACCCTCATCCAACTGAGGAAACGGAGTTCGCCAAAAGAATTGTCAGGCTCGTTTCCGAAATTGAGGCGAAAGTGGTAATAGTGCTGGGCAACCATGATTACCCGGCTATTCTTGGAAAAACTTCAGCAGTAGAAATATTCCCGGCTATCAATCTCGACGGCGTTTACGTCGCTAGAAAGCCGGATATTTTGTTCGTTCCGATCAAGGAGGGAAGGCTTCAAGTCGCATGCTTGCCCTGGGCCGGGAGGAGCACTTTGCTTGCCAAAGAAGAATATAAATCCCTATCTCCGGAAGCCCTTCAGGTAGAGATAGAAAAAAGACTCATCAACATAATCAGGGATTTTGTTAATAGGTTAGACCAATCTCTTCCGACTGTATTTCTAGGCCATGTGGCCGTGAGAGACGCTCAACTCTCCGGGACGGAAATTACTACGCTTCTTATCTCTGAGCCCTCGATCCCCCGGACGGAACTGGCTAACCCAGTATTCAGCTACGCGGCATTAGGACACATCCACAAATTTCAGAATTTGAATGAAAATAGCACCCCTCCGGTTGTCTATTCCGGAAGCATAGAGAGAATCGATTTTACAGAGGAGAAGGAAAAAAAGGGGTTTGTGTTGGGCGAGATATTCAAAGATGAAAACGGCTGGAGATGCGATTTTAAATTCGTGGAAACCCCGGCAAGAAGATTCCTCACCGTGGAAGTCAAGGGAAAAGTGGAAAACATGGACGAAGCCAAGGTACTGGAACATCTGCCAAGAGAGGACATCAAAGACGCCGTAATAAGGGTGAGGTGTGTAGTATCAAGGCCTGAGGACAGGATCAACGAAAAGATGATCAGGGAAGCACTTTCTGAAGCCTACTCGGTTAAGATAGAAAAAATCTTCGAGAAGCCGGAGAGGGTCATTAGACAGTCAGAGCTATCAAGAACGACAGACGTAATGGATGCACTAGATAGATACATCCGGTCCAAACCGGAGCTTAAAAACATATCCGAGGATATGAAGAAATACGCAAAGGAGCTTATCAGGGAATCGGAAGAGGCTTAGTCCGGTAGTTATCTACTCATAAAGAGCATTTCGCTAACTGTCCCTAAATCTAACTTGTACCAGCTATCGATGATAAAAACATAACAAACCGTGAGTACGCATTTATGCGTCCACCACAAAAGCTATAATGATTTTCATGTCCCATAACAGTTCTTTTCCCCGGTCTCACACTCTCCGGTCTCCAATTGAAGGGTTACATGGTTAATCCTGAATTTATCATGCAAGTGGCTCTTTATGTCTTTGATGAGACTCTCACTTTGTTTTATATCCTCTATAACCAGATGTGCACTCAGTGCCTCAAAACCCTGGGTAAGTGACCAGGCATGAAGGTCATGCACGCTCAAAACACCGCTATGCGAGCAAATAGCGTTTTCAACCGCCTTAAGGTCAATTCCCTTAGGGGTTCCTTCGAGAAGAATATGAAGAGATTCGCTAAACAATCCCCAAGCACCCCTCAATATCAAAAAAGAAATAACAATACTGGTAATTGGGTCGGCATAATACCATTTGGTCTTTAGCATTATTAAGCCTGCTATTATTGCCCCGACTGAGCCGAGAGCATCGCTCAGGACGTGGAAAAACACCCCACGGGCATTCAAGCTTTTCCCTTGAAACTTAGAAAGAAGAAAAACTCCGACCAGGTTTACGGAGAGCCCGATAGCCGCAACCACGGTCATTACCAGGCTTTTCACCTCACTGGGTTCTCTGAGCCGTTCGTACGCCTCCATAAATATCCCTATAGAAATTGCAAATAGAAGTAAGCTATTCAGGAAGGCGGCCAGTATCTCCGCTCTATAAAACCCAAAGGTTTTTTTAGAAGTGGGTGGCTTGAGAGAAAACCAAAGGGCAAATAGCGCTAAAGAAACAGCAAAAACGTCGACGAACATATGTGCTGCATCGGAGAGTAAGGCCAGACTTCCGGTATATAATCCGGCCGCAATCTCTACCAGCATAAAGCCCGCGGTAAGGCAGAGCACCAGGGTCAGAGTGTTCTTTTCACTGGAGTCCTTGCCCGAAATAACGTCGTCTCTGTTACCAGTTTCTTCAGCCACTTCCTTAAAAAAATACATACGCAGGAAAAAAGAGTCAAAAGTCTATGCTACAATCTTTAACTGGAAAATAATAACCGGGGCGAGGTGTAAAAATGGTGAAGAGGAAACCAGCCGTAGCCGGAAGATTTTACAAGGAAAACCCCTCTGAACTCACCCAGGAGCTAGGCGAATTAGTAAAACACTCACCCGGTGAAGAAAAGAAGAAAATCCTGGGAGCAGTCTCTCCACACGCCGGATATATGTATTCTGGCAGCGTCGCCGGAGAGCTTTATTCTCGAATAAAGATTCCCAGAAGAATCATCATCCTCTCTCCCAATCACACCGGATACGGTGCTCGAATATCTATGTTCCCGGATGGGTTTTGGGAGACACCCCTTGGAGACGTAGAGGTCGATTCCGAGCTTTGCTCTCTTATTCAGTCAAAACACCAGTTTGTAGAAAGGGAGACCTACGCTCATCTTTTTGAGCACTCGATTGAAGTTCAATTACCTTTTCTTCAGTATCTTAAAGACGATTTTATTTTTGTCCCTATTACGCTTATGCACCTTACCTATGGCGAATGTGAAACCATGGCCAGGGTAATTTCCGATTCCGTCACAGAATTGGGAGAAGATGTTCTAATATTAGCCAGCTCCGACCTAAACCATTACGAGGAACAGACAGTGACCGAGAAAAAAGACTTGATGGCGATAGGTAAAATGACCTCATTAGACCCTATAGGGCTACTGGACGTCACGTCGAAGCACAACATTTCTATGTGCGGCGTCATTCCGGCAACGGTTATGCTTCTAGCATGTCTAGAGCTTGGTGCCCGTAATGCCGAACTCTTAAAACACGCCACTTCAGGGGATGTTAGCGGTGATTACATCCGGGTCGTAGGCTATGCGGCGGTATCGGTGTACTAGATTTCCAGAGTTGCATCAAACCAATTCTGGCGTAAGATCAACCACCTCCGACCTAAAAAATAAATTTACATACGCATAATCTTGGTGCTATAATCCTTATTGGGGAGGCAAATAATTCTATGTCCACAAATGTCTCAGTGGAAATCTCTAAGAATCTAGAAGAAGAAATTATCGCCATGTGCGATTCGACCAAGGAAATGCTGGCTGCGACTTGGGAAGGTTTTAGGCGGCATGACCGGGAAAAATTAAATCAAGCGGAGGTGCTCGGACGACAAATACACAACAAGGAAAAGGAGTTGATACAACTAATCATCTCTAATGTATCAAAAGGGGGCGCAACGCCCGAAATAAAAGAGGGGCTTAGTTTTATCCCCGCCCACTTTGAGAGAATAGGAGATAATATAGAGCTTCTGGTAAGGTGTATAAGAACCATGAATCAGGAAGGCACGCTATTCAGCGAAAGAGCGATAAGAGAGGTAAACACGCTTTTCGCCAAAGCCATAGAGCTTCTTGAATGCGTGCGTGATGCTTTGAAGACCAAGAATAAGGTTCTGATAAGGTACATCAAGGAAGAGGGGATAGGGTTTCAGGATAAGGTCAACGAATATGCCCTTGCCCACCAGGAGCGTTTGATCGAGGGCACCTGTTTATCCAAGGCTTCTTCCGTTTACCTGGCCATACTGGACTATCTTGCCAACGTGGAAAGGCATATTAGAAAGATGTCCGATTTTATTCCTGTATAACTATATATTCCTCAATTAATCCAGAATAATCCAAATTCGAGATTCCACTCGAAATCTGTATAATAGGGGAAAACCTGACCGGGAAAGAACTATGGAGATGATATCATGAAACCAAAAACAATCGTGGTCATGCTGATAGTACTTATAGTGGTAATAGCGCTTTTCCAGAATGCCGAGTCTATATATGTTAAATTCCTCTTCTGGCAGTTTTCGGCCTCAGCGTTTATCATGTATCTCGTCTTTTACGTTCTTGGTGCGATTTCGGCCATTATTTGGCTGCTCTGGAGAAAGATATAACTATTTTATCGGAGCGCTATTTCGCCAATATCAATGATTTTAGACCAGAGTGGTTCTATATACCCGCGACCGAAAGAGGGCCGGTTGGAAAGCAGGTTATTAAAAAAGTAAAGATTGACAGTGATTACCTAATAAGGTTGAATTAAAAAGAAATGCAGGTTCCAGCCATA
Organism: Thermodesulfobacteriota bacterium; assembly: GCA_035559815.1. Classification (NCBI taxonomy): domain Bacteria; kingdom Pseudomonadati; phylum Thermodesulfobacteriota; species Thermodesulfobacteriota bacterium. The sequence goes on along the minus strand of DATMAT010000063.1, from coordinate 77,339 downwards.
TTTAACAAGGTTTTAAGGAGTGAAAGGTTAACTCCGGACGAAGCGCTCCTACTCCTTCGCCAGGCCGACCTGCTCGAGCTTGGGGCGGTGGCCGATATGGTAAAAACCAGATTCAACCCGGAAGGATTCGTTACCTTTGTCGCCGACACTAACCCAAACTATACAAACGTTTGTGACACCGAGTGCCTATTCTGCGCCTTCTGGAGACCGGCCGGGGCCTCGGATGCATACACCCTCACCATCGACGAGCTACTCCAGATTATGAAGACATCCTTCCATAACGGGGCTACTACCGTTCTTCTTCAGGGCGGTCACAACCCGGATATCAAGCTCGACTACTATCTAGAGCTAGTGAGACGGGTGAGAGAAGAGATACCAGATTTACACCTTCACGCCTTTTCCGCCCCGGAGATAAGTGCCATTGCGAAGTATTCGGGAATCAGCACCAAAGAGGTTCTGGAGAGGCTCTGGGAAGCCGGGCTGAGGACCATACCCGGAGGAGGCGCCGAGGTATTGAGCAACAGGGTAAGAAAAAAAATAAGCCCCCTCAAAATCGACGCCGACCAGTGGATAAAGGTTACAAGGGAGGCTCACCAAACCGGGTTCAAAACCACGGCCACCATGATGTTTGGCCATTTCGAGGAAGACGAAGACATAATCGAACACCTGGATAGGATTAGAAGCCTCCAGGATGAGACCGGAGGGTTTCTGGCTTTCATACCCTGGACTTTCAAACCCAGAAACACATTCTTGGAGAAGAAACTCCCCCAGGAAATAGGGGGAGAAAGATATCTACGCGTGCTTGCCGTTTCCAGGATATATCTGGATAACTTCACCCACCTTCAGGGCTCCTGGTTTACCCAGGGTAAAAAGATGGGTTCCATTTCCCTTCACTATGGAGCGAGCGACTTAGGGGGTACTCTCTACGATGAAAACGTGCTCGGCTGTGCCGAGAATAAACTTCGAGCATCGATTGATGAACTCATCCAAATGATAAGAACGGCCGGGTTCAAACCGGCACAGCGGGATACCTTTTATAGAATCATCAAGCACTTCTAATTTATATTGGTTAAACCCATCCTGCCTAGCTTAAAAATTGCTCGAATTAACTTAGTCTCGGTGATTTTTGCTACCATTAATAATTCTTTATTTTTCAGCATGTAAGAGGTATTTTAATATTGACTTTAAACCTATTTACGAGAATATTTTCTAAACTCGGTACGGAGGAAGAATATGCACAGAAAAAATTCTATATCTACCTTCTTTCAACTTTGCCTTTTGCTCGGACCGGTCATTTTCATTATTTCATGCGGGGCGCAGAGGACCTACCAGACAGCGCCACCCACCGAGGGGCTGGCCAGGTTCGTGATTATCGAGATTCCGGACTTTAAAACGACCCTTACCTATGTACCCCCGGATTCCCTCTGGAGCATTCCCAACGAAATTGCGGACAAGCTAAAAAGAGACCAGACATTCGTCGGCGTCAGCCGTTCTCCCTTAGACGTCACCGAGGGGGTCATGGTTATGGAGGGGACCATAACCAAACTCGAACCCAAAGAATGGTACGAGCAAGCGGTCAGGACAGTAAAGGTTGCGGCGGAGGTGCGTTTTCTGGATAAGAGAGACAACAGGGTTATAGCCGAGGCCACTTTCGAAGGAACCTCCAAGGCCGGAGCGGTAAGCGGCGGAGTACCGTTTGCCTACTCACGCCTGGCTGACGAGATTGTCCGATACATCAATGCCAACTACACTCCTTAGTGTTGCTCTTTTGGATAGATTATTGCCTAGCTACCCGATTGGGTTCAAAGTTAAAAACCAAGATAGGTTTAAGACGTGTGGTCGTGAAGAAACCTTATCATCTTTCATGGACAGTGGACTTTAAAATTTTTATTTTCCAAGCATTCCCGGTGAAATCCACGAGACACTCAAAGGAGTCTAAAAACAGCAGCACAAAATCGAAGAACTCGTATGCAGAGCTTGTGAAGACCGGTTTTATGAGGAAATCGGAAACCTCCAAGCCCTCAAGACCGGCACATTCGCAGGATGATAGCTCAAAATCTATACCCTCTTTTTCCATACCTTCTTCAGTATCGAGAAGAAGTGCGGATATAAAGCCCGGGTCCCCGTCTTTATGAATAAGAAATTTAAGCGGCTTTTCCTCTTTCCCGAGGACGTTGTCTGCGAAAAATTCGTCCAGGCCGCTCAGGTGAATCTTCTTCCTGGTCTGAGACCGGCTATTCATGGGAATATAATATCAGAACGAGATGAGTAAAGGAATTACATGGTAATTGTAGGAGCGCATGGCCATGCACCCCTACTGATAAATTTAAAGATAACCTCTCTAATGTCTTAAACCCCTTTGACCCTTCCTAAGACTACCCTGATTGTTGAAGGTTCGCTTACTAGGCTGGTATCCGCGAGATTCCGAGTTCCAGTTCATTTCTGAATTCTTTTTAATGTCGTTTTTATAGACTCTATCGTCCTTCACATTCCCTCTTTTATATTCATTAGATTCGTTAAACTTAGCCGGCTTGTACGAGGCTTTCTCAACCTTTTTACCTCTTATTAGGTCCCCGGTTTTCATCGGATCTTTCTTCCCTTTTCTGTACGCCGGATAACTAGCGTTTGAATAGATGTGATCGTGGTCCGTTATCGCCTTATTCTCGCCTACAAAGGCAGTCCCTGCTTTAATACTCGGCTTTCTCGAATAATCTCGTTCGATAGATTTTTTGTTCTTGGGAATTCTCTTTTCCTGGCCGTGTGTCTGCAATAAATTGCCCTTTTTAGCCGGATTTATTCTATATTCCTGGCCGTCCGGCTCCTTGAATGAATGGTTGCTCGGGAGGGTTTCCTTCTTCTTCAACGACTTCTCTTGATCTTTATAAGGGGCAATATTTCCTCTTTTTTTGTCTATCTGTACAGTGCCCCCGTTAATATCCTTTTTAATTACGGGTGCTTCCTTTCCCTCTTTAACTATCTTTGGGCGAAACACCCGGTATTCCCGGCCTTCCAGTTTATTCACACTCGCGCCGCCTCGGATAACCCTCAAATCGCCATCCACCACGTTTACCTTTCTTATTTTCGCCCTGGTGCTCTTCTCGACCAGGCTGACGCTGGGGCCATAGTTCACCAACTTGTTATTCACCAGTTTTATGTTTGTCACCTTATTTGTATTCTTAATTATAGTGACGTTTTTTGAGGGACTTAAGGCCACTGAATGCACGTTATGGTGCAGGAAATGGTGTGAAGGAACGAACACACAGTGACTTGGTTTGATGTAATGGTGGTGGTAGTGATAATGATGATGATGGTGGTGTTTGTAAGGGTGGCCGTAGTAGCCGTAGTCGGAATAGAAAAAATCGTAATCGGGTGGAAGAGGTGCCCATCCTATATAACTCGGCCCGGTAAACCAGGTAACCCAAGCCGGTGCCCAAACCGTGCCCGGCAGCCATAACCAGCCGTAGTAATCGTCAAAGACCCACCTCCCGTAATGATAGGTAGCCCATCCCCAAGGCTCATCGGATATCCATATCCAACCGTAATCAGACCACGACCACCGGCCGTAGCTATAGGGTCTCCAGCTCGACCCAACGCTATACGGATACCAGGCGTATCCGTATTCGGGAACGAATACCCAGTTGCCATAGGGGGCTAGGGCATCAAAGAATACACTGAAGCTAACTTTGGTATCCGCTTCGGCACGATTTCTGAATCCCATTCCAAATAACAGTGCAAATGCCAATCCTAATACTAATATTTTATTCTTCATTTCCTTTGAACCCCTCTTACCATAATCTTACCGTAATATATAAACCGGCGAGACCCTGGTACGGTTTCAAGCAGTGTAACTTTACCCAAGAACCCAAAATATCCGGTTGGTTATACTATTGACGCTCTCTCGAGGCCAGCTTTTCATACATCTCCAGATACTTTTCACTCGACCTTTTCCAGGAGAAATCCTCTCTCATCGCCCTGTTAACCAGTGCCATCCACTCATTACGATTCTCATATACGGAAATAGCTCGCACTAGTGCATCGAGAAAACTCACCTTCGAAAACTCATAGAATACGAATCCATTCCCTTTTTCTTTATCGGCATTGTAATCCCTTATGGTATCCAAGAGTCCGCCCGTCCCCCTTACTACCGGGATACTGCCATACCGCAAGGCGATCATCTGCCCAAGACCACACGGCTCGAAACGAGAGGGCATGAGGAACATGTCTGAGCCGGCATAAATCCTCCTGGCCAACTCATCGCTGAATCCTGAGGAAAAAGACACATTTTCTCTGTGTACCTGCTTGGCATTCTCCAGCATCCGTTCGTATCTTTCCTCGCCAGTGCCGAGAATGGCCAGTTGAAAGCCCAGGTCTATGATTTGACGAAGGGATTCTACCACCAAGTCTATTCCCTTCTGTTCGGTCAGCCTAGACACCATTCCTATTAGCGGCTTCGACTCGTCTGTATTGAGACCGAGCTCCTCCTTGAGCTTGGATTTATTCTTGAGCCTGCCGTCGATATCCCCGGTGGCGTAATTCAGATAGAGCGCTTTATCCTTCTCCGGGTTCCAGAGCTCGTAATCTATCCCGTTCAAGATCCCCACTAGGCTGTTGGAGTTCTGGGAGACCCATCTAAGAACCCCGTCGAGGCCATACCCGTATTGCGGTGTCTTTATCTCTTCAGCATAGGTAGGGCTTACCGTGGTGACCAGGTCAGAATAGGCTATGCCCCCCTTTAACAGATTCACCTTCCCATAAAATTCAATCCCCTGTGGTGTGTATATATACCAAGGTAGTCCAAACTCATCCAAAATTTCCTTAGGGAATAAGCCCTGATAGGCGATATTATGAATCGTAAAAACGATCCTTGCGTCCTTGAAAAATGGGTCGTCCCGGAGATGTTTTCTCCACCTTAGGGAGATAGGAACCATTGCCGTTTGCCAGTCGTGGCAGTGTATTATATCCGGGTTGAAGCCTAGCGCCCTTGCCGTCTCCAGCGCCGCCAGGGAAAGAAATCCGAACCGCAAATAATTATCCGGATAATCCCCTTTTGGCGTCGAGTATATATACTCACGGTCGAAGAGACGGTCATTGCCGAGTAGATAGACCGTAACCTGGTCTAAGGTGACCTCGGTGACATTACCCCTGAAAGGAAGCCAGTCTATGGCTACAACCACCTCCTTTCCTGACTCCCTGGGCTTAAGCCCAATTTTATCGATGTTTTCCTTAACGTGCTGATAATAGGGAATAACTACTCTAACGTCACAGCCCAACCGTTTGAGTTCCCGGGGAAGTGCGCCGACTACATCGGCAAGCCCGCCTACTTTTGCCAGCGGTTCCATCTCCGGCGAGATAAAAAGCACCTTCATTACCTAGTCCTCCTAATTTTGACCCTTTCATCAAACCTTAGTTAATTTCCTGAGTAACCCGTTTGGCCCTTTCGTAAATAATCTCGGGCTCAAAGGAGCCGTTTTTTCCGAGGAGCGCACTAGAGAGACCGACGGCCGTCGCTCCGGCATCGAGAAATTCCTTAAAATTTTCCAAAGTAACTCCGCCCGTAGTCATAACTTCTACAAAGGGAAGAGGTTCTTTTATGGCCCTTATATAGGATGCTCCACCCACAGCTTTAACCGGGAAGATCTTGACCATGTCTGCTCCCAATCTCCATGCATTAACTATCTCTGAGGACGTGAGAGCCCCGGCTACAACCAGCAAGTCCCTCGATTTGGCGTAATGGATAAGCTCCCTGTCCGTGTGTGGAGAGACTATGAAATTCGCGCCTGCGGCAGCGGCAGCCCTGGCCATGTCCATATTCAACACCGTTCCGGCACCAACCACCACATCGTATCCTTTACTCAATTCTGAAATGACCTTATCTGCACCGGAGAAGGAAAAAGTTATCTCTATCAACTTAAGCCCACCCTCAATACAAGCCTGGGCAGACCGAAGCGCAGTCTCCGGCCCCACGGCACGTATTACCGCGATAACCTTAGAGCTTCTTACTAAATCGACCAAACCCATCTCCATGCCTTTATAACCTTAACTAACTCATACTCCAGTTTTCAAGTACTTCAGCATAATTCCCGGACTGGATATTTAGTTTTAACTAGTATAATATATACATGGGTTTACCGAGATGCGGCTGGATAGCGCAGTTATCGAAAAACGCGTAAGCAATTTCATAGATCAATGCAAGGAGCTCGGTATCAAAGTGACTCCTCAAAGGGTAGCCATATACCGGGAGTTAGCCAACACCGACCAACACCCCAGCGCCGAATCCATTTACAAAAAAATAAGGAACTACTACCCAAATATATCCCTCACCACTATCTACAGGACATTGGAAACGTTCGAGAAGCTGGGGCTTGTATCTGTAGTAAACATACTTTATAACGCCGCCCGTTACGATGCCAACTTAGAACCGCACCATCACTTGGTTTGCGTCGAGTGCAAGAAGGTGGAAGATTACTACGACCACACGTTGGGAGAACTAGACTTCTCCAAAAAGACGCTGGCTAATTACACGGTGCTTGGTTACACCATATTACTAAACGGCATCTGCCGAGACTGTCGAAGGAAAAAAACCTAGCTTAGCTAACTTCCAAGCAACTACTTTAAGCCAATACTCTCCTATGGTGATGAACTTCTCCGCTCAAGTAGTGTAAGAAGTCACAGCGAGGAGTCACTGGATTTTACCCAGTGTGAACTTAGCGAAGGAATCCCATACGTGGTGTCATTTTGAACCTGTCCCAACTCTGCCCCCACCGACTTAACCGAGGACCACAGCTCAGAGCTTGTCCTGAAGCACCTAAACTACACTCTGTATAAACTCTAGCGCAGTAATAAACTCTGCAGGACTGGAAGTGTTCATTCTTCCCCGGTTTAACCGGGGGACCGGAGCTCAGAATGAACGGGTATTTTTTATTTCATAAAGCTTTTTCAGCAGATGAGCATCCGCTCATCCTGAGTCCCATCGAAGGATGGTATTTTAAGCAGTGATTCATCAAGTTATTAAGATTTTCTCCGTTTTGTAACGTTGTCATTCCGAATGAATATGAGGAATCCTAAAAATATTTCGTCACTAAGATTTCTCCTTCCATGAGATATGAAATTATCTTACCGGGCTGAAGTGACGGGAAAAATGGTCTAAACACCCGTCCCTAGAAAACTCCTGGCAATCTAATGGAAATTCTTAATTAAGGAAACTGGACAAATTACACCGGACAAATTACAATGCATAAGTAAGTGAATGTTCACTTATTCATATCGAGAGTGGCAGTATAAAATGGCTAAGCCAACCACTAAACTAGAATCCATCGAGAAAACGGCGATAAGACTCTTTGCTTCGAGGGGCATCAACCAGGTAACCATTAAGGACATAGCCAGTGAGGCGAGGTGTTCGGAGGGCGCGCTTTACCGCCATTACACCAGTAAAGAGGAAATGGCTCTCATTCTCTACAAAAACGAACTGGAAAAATTCGGTGCTCTGCTCAAGTCTATTCTCCAAGGCGGCGGAACATTCTCCGAGCGTATAAAGTCCGCAGTCGAGTTTTTCTATTCCTTCTTCGACGAGGACCCCATCACCTTCAAATTTATACTGTTATCCGAGCATCACTTTCCCCAGAAGGATAAGCTTAATCCAAAGTTAAATCCTCATAACCTGGTGTTCGATTTCGTGAGAGCCGGATTTAAAAGCGGCGAGTTTAAAATCCATGACCCCGAACTGAGCGCCTCGATCCTTCTGGGAATCGTCCTTCAGCCGGCAACGCTTAGAGCAACCGGGAGACTAAGGGGAAAAATGAGTGGCAAGACAAAAGAGGTGGTAGAAGCCAGTCTCCGGGCTCTTAATTCAAAGGTCAATTTATCACCAGGAAGGCACAAATAGGAAATAAGGGGTTAAAACGAAATGCAGAGGTTAGGAGTTAGAAACCAGAATGCTGGAGATAAAATTTTATTCTGAATCCTGACTACTTACTTTTATATACTATATTTTTGCTTAGTGTCTTTGTGCTGTCTCGACTAAGCTCGACACAGGCTTTGTGGTTAAATGCATTACCTAATAAAAATGAAATGATTGCGGAAAAACTTAATCATTGGGCAGAAAAAGAGCCGGAAAAGACCGCTCTTCAAATAAAACTCCCCGACGGCTACCAGCGGATTACCTACCTTGAGCTAAGGAGGCTTTGTCTACGGGCAGCTTCTCAACTCCGAGAGCAAGGTCTCAATCGGGGAGACCACATCTCGCTATACGGTACAAATACTCCGGGATGGGCAATAGCTTATCTGGCAATTCATCTCTTGGGAGGAGTGGTTATACCGCTAGATGCACAGCTAAACTCGGAAGACATTCTATCCCTGTTGAAGTTTTCGGATTCGAAGGCCGTTATCGCAGATAAAAAACAGCTCGATGAACTGGCAAGGCTCCTTACCAATGATAAAGCCCCAATTCGATTGATTTCAATCGAGTCCCTGAGCTCCTTTGCGGAGCGGACCAACGGATTCAAAGCAGCTACTCTAAACCCGGATGACCTGATGTCCATAATATTCACTTCGGGTACTACCGGGTCTCCAAAGGGTGTTCAACTTACCTGTAAAAACATATTGAACAATGTCGAGGCCATCTTGAGCCAGATTAAGGTCTCATCCAAGGACAACGTGCTCAACATCCTACCCCTTCATCACGTCTTTTCCTGCACCGTTGGGTTTCTGGCTCCGCTGATTGCCGGGGCAACGATTACCTTTTCCTACTCCCTAAAGAGCACCGACCTGTTGAGTGCAATGAGAGAAACCGGTGTTACCATCTTCCCCGCTGTACCAAAGCTCTTCGCCCTGCTCGACCGGGAGATCTTCAGAAAGGTCGATTCCCTGGGCTTAGTATGGAGAATGCTTTTCTGGTCTCTCTATGCGGTCTCAAGATGGGTCAGGGAGAAAACCGGTTTTCGGCTCGGAAGTATATTTTTTAGAAAGATTCATGAACCTTTCGGAAGAAAGCTTCGTTTCTTCGCCAGTGGCGGGGCTAAGCTTGACGCCGGTATATCCGAGCGTTTCTTAAACCTGGGATTTGTCATTCTCGAGGGCTATGGACTCACCGAAACATCACCGGTTATATCCATCACCCGTCCGAATAACCCCATGCCCGGCACCGCCGGGAGGCCCGTGCCCGGGGTCGAAGTGCGAATAGATTCCCCAGGCCCGGACGGCGTCGGGGAGATATGTGTCCGCGGCCCCAACGTTATGAGAGGCTACTACAAGAACGAAACCGCTACCGGTGAGGTGCTAAGGCACGGATGGCTTCATACCGGCGACCTGGGTATGGTCGACCCAAAAGGGAATATAACCATTATCGGTAGAGCCAAGGAGGTCATAGTGCTTCCCTCGGGAAAAAACATATACCCCGAGGACGTGGAAAGGCACTACGAAAAGATCCCTCTGGTGAAGGAAATCTGCGTCCTTCCCTCGCTAACTGACCATGGCGAAGTAAGGGGACTTTTGATGGTAGTGGTGCCGGAGAAAAAAGAAATTGCCGCACGTGGAGTTTTCAATACCCGCGAACGAATACGTTCTGAAGTGGCCAACACCGGGTCTAGCCTACCCTCCTACATGCAGGTTACAGAACTCCAGATCCTCTACGATGAGCTCCCCAAAACCAGGCTTGGAAAACTAAAGAGAGGAGAGATTGAAAAGTTAGTGAGGGACCAAAAGTACCTGTCAAGAGAAGAAGAAATACCCCTTTCTCCCGAAGAAAAAGCGCTCTTAGAGGCGCCGTACTCGGCCCGTTTTCTTAAAAGGCTTCAAGAAATTGCGGATATCAAAGGACCTTTTTACCCCTCTCAAGACCTCTCTATTGACCTGGGGCTTGACTCGCTCACTCTAATCGAGGTCACCGTTCTTCTGGAAAAAGAGTTCGAGGTTAAATTGAAAGAGGATGAATTACCCAGAGTGCGTACGATCGGCGATATGCTGAACCTAATAGAAGAAGTTAGGCAGGCCAGGCCGGACGAAGTGATTAACACCCACATCGAAGAAGAAAAAGATTTATTGGTAAAGAACCTGTTTGACACTCCACCTTCGCCGCCGCTAGAAGATGTTTTTAACCTCAATCGAGGCTTGGTTAAACGCTTACTGGTGAGAACACTTCAGTTAATTACATCTATCATTTTGAGAGTCGCTTTTCGAATCAGAATCGAGGGTCTAAATAAAATACCCAGGGAAGGTGCCGTCCTTATCTGCCCAAACCATCAGAGCTTCATCGACCCGATTCTAATCTATGCCTTGATGCCCGGACGGATGCTCGACCGGCTTATGTTCCTCGCTTTTGGCGAATTTTTTAGGAGGCCCCCTATCTCATGGATTATCAAACTGGCGCGCGTAGTCCTCACCGGCAGCAGTCAAACGCTTGGCGAATCTCTCCGGCTTTGCTACGCCGGGCTTAAGCGGGATATGGTAGTATGTATATTCCCTGAAGGGGGAAGAACGAATACCGGTACAATTATGCCTCCGCGGCTCGGAGCCGGAATCTTGAGCGTGGAGACCGGGGCACCCATAGTGCCGATCCTCATAGAAGGTGCCATAGACACGCTCTCCCACCTTCACCCGGAATTCCGGTTTGCCAAGATTAGAATCACCGTGGGAGACCCGATAAAGCCACCACCCAAAGAGGATAACAACAATAAGAAGAACCTTTATCAAGATATGGTGGACAAATGGAAAGAAGCCGTGCTGGGGCTTGAAAAAAAACAGGATGAATGATGGAAGATGCACGATTCATGACATCTTTATCCTGCATCATGTATCATGCATCGCCTTATTCACTAAACTCATGTATGTACGCGGCTAAGTGCTCAAAATGAACAAACCAAATCCTCCTAAAAACGACCCCAAGACGATTTTCGGCTGGTGTATGTACGACTGGGCCAACTCGGCATACGCTACGACCGTTGCCGTAGGACTTTTACCGGTCTATTTTGCCTCAGTCGTTGTCGGCCCCGACGGGATAAGTATCGGCGGTACGGTCTACAAAGCCACCACCCTCTGGGGAATTGCTATTGGCGTAGCCGCTATCATCACATTTCTCCTGGCACCGCTCCTAGGCGCCGTGGCCGACTTTGCAAACGCCAAAAAGCGTTTTTTGCTACTCTTAGCCTACACCGGCTCACTCTTCACCATATTACTTTTCTTCTCAAAGTCAGGGGATGTGTGGAGCACACTCACATTTTTTGTCATCGCTCAGATTTGCTTTATTGGCGCAAACGTCTTCTACGATGCGTTTCTACCGGTTATAGCCACCGATGAGAAAATGGACATGGTCTCGGGTAAGGGGTTTTCCTACGGCTACGTCGGCGGGGGGCTTCAGCTCGCCCTATCTTTCGGCCTCGTTGCTTTTCATCACATATTCGGGATTTCCCAAACCCAAGCGGTAAGGATCGGCATTCTTGGCGCCGGGCTCTGGTGGGCCGGATTTACATTATTTGCCGCAAAAGCCCTTACCGAAGATAACCGCCCCGGGTCTCTTCCTAAAGGCTATGAGGGCTTTAGGTTCATCCCTGCCGCATACGCCGCCGTCGGTTTATCCAGGCTTATAGAAACCACAAGGCGCGTCCGAAAGTTTAGACACCTGGTCCTCTTTCTTCTCTCCTTCATGCTGTATAACGACGGTATTCAGACGGTGCTCAACATGGCCACCATCTATGGGAAGGAAGAGCTCAAGCTCTCTACTACACACCTTCTCATCACCGTTCTCATCATTCAGGCCGTTGCCTCGGTCGGGGCGATTGCGTTCAGCAAGCTGGCAGAACTTGCCGGCACGAAAAAGACGATTATGGCGACACTTCTGCTCTGGTCGTTTATCGTCGTATACGCCTACTTCATTAACACGACCGCCCAATTCTTTGCCGCCGGGGTTATGGCCGGGCTGGTGATGGGCGGCTCACAAGCGTTAAGCCGCTCGTTCTACGGCTCTATGATCCCGGAGAGAGCGAGCGCAGAGTTTTATGGTTTTTATACCGTTTTCAGCAAGTTCTCCGCAATCTGGGGCCCTTTTGTGTTTGCTGGAATAAACCAGATGACCGGAAGTGCCAGAAATTCCATTCTCTCTGTCATCATATTCTTCATACTAGGCCTTGTTCTACTACAATTCGTCGACGAAAGAAAGGCGCGGCAGGCTAGGAACTCGGACGTTTTTTAGCGCAGAAGGATACTAGCAATTTTTCTCTCTTTGTTATTGTGGGCGCCGGCACTATCCCTCCTCCTCGTCATTGCTATAGCGAAGAAATCTCGTCTTTCTTTCAACGGGCTGCTTCATCTCCTTCGCTTTCCTCAGGGTCCTCGCATTGATACCCAATGTTGCAATCTGCCTCACCTTCATTTATTCCCCTCATCCTATTTTATTCCGTCATTGCGAGCCGCCGTCTTTTGGCGGCGTGGCAATCGCGTATTTAGATTGCTTCGGTCGTGGAATTTATTCCTACGCTCCGCTCAGGACAGGCTCTGAGTTTACCAAAGGACTCCCTCGCAATGACGTGCCGGAGAGGGACTGCCTCGTCACGAGTTTGCCCTGAGACTGCTGAAGGGTTCCTCGCAATTGACCTGAAACCATAACTGCGACAACGAAGGGTTTCAATCAAAATCTGGGTATTTTTCAAATAACAAAATAGATTTTTTGCAATTATATCAGTAAGTTAAATAGCATCTATGTTACAATGTGCTCCTTTTTAAATTCAAAAATAGTCAGCCCCTACCATCCTAACCTCCTGCCAATATTGGACTTAAAAATAGACCTTGACAATCTCTTTTGGTATCTGTTAGATTTAGATTCACAAGCTTAGGGGGGAAGCTTACCAACCTATCTACCTTAAAAAGTTATCCACAATCTGTTGATAAGCTGTGGAAGAGTTGTTTTCTGTTTTGGAGGATTCGGAGAGTCTTGGCTACTAGCAAAAGGGTGACATTAGGCCGCAATCTCAAGTCCCTATTCTCTGACCAGTATGGAGAACCCGCAGGAAAAGGAGAAACAAGCTTTATAGCTCCAGTACTATCCCAGGGCCATACATCCCACAGCCCTAAGGAGACAAACAGGCTAGAGAAGGTGGCCTGGGAGGATGTGCTCGAAAGAATAAAGAAAAAGTCGAACCCCCAGGTGCTTTTCTGGTTTACCCCTCTCAAATTAATCTCACAAAACGAAGACTCTATTACCCTAAAGGCCAATAGCCAATTCGACACTGACTGGATAAACAACCATTACCTGGATTTTATCACCGACACGGTAAAAGAGGTTTACCAGAGGAAATACCAGGTAAAGATTGTATCGGAAGCCGCAGGGGCCGTGCAGGCTCAGGAGGAAGAGGAAGACTCGGCGCCGAGAGGACCATACAAGGAAGCCCTGTTCACCGGCATCCTTAACCCGAATTACGTTTTTGAGCGCTTTATCGTGGGACCCAGCAACCAATTTGCCCACGCTGCTTCCACTGCCGTGGCCGGAAGGCCGGGAGAAATCTACAACCCACTTTTTATTTACGGCGGCGTAGGCCTGGGGAAGAGCCATTTAATCAATGCCATCGGTAACTACGTACTCAGGAACACGTCCAGAATGGCCCGGGTGTGCTGCATATCCGCTGAACACTTCACCAACCAGGTTATTAACAGCATCAAGTCCAACAAGATGGAGCACTTTCGGAATACTTACCGGTTCGGCTGCGATGTACTGCTGATAGACGACATACAATTCATCGCTGGTAAGGAAAGCACTCAAGAGGAGTTTTTCCATACCTTCAACACGCTATACGAATCAAAAAAGCAGATAGTAATTACTTGTGATAAATCCCCTAAGGACATGACCTATCTGGAAGAAAGACTGAAATCGAGGTTTGAGTGGGGATTGATAGCGGATATTCAACCTCCGGAGATAGAAACGAAGGTGGCGATACTCAAAAACAGGGCCGAATCCGCTGGGGTATCGCTTCCCAACGACGTGGCCATATTCTTGGCCGAGAGCATTACATCAAACGTCCGGGAACTAGAAGGAACCCTAAATAATATAATTGCCTACACCAGACTCCTTAACACAGAAATCAACACAGACCTGGCCAAAGAGGCGCTCAAAAACATAATAAAGGAACAGGGTAGAAGAATACTGAGTATAGAGTCCATCCAAAAAGAGGTAGCTAACTTCTTCGGGATTAAAATTCAAGACTTAAAATCGGAGAGGAAACAGAAAAACATCGCCGAACCTAGGCAAATTGCCATGTATCTAGCCAGAAGATATACCGGGGCATCCTTCCCGGAGATAGGAGAAAAATTCGGCGGCAAAGACCACTCTACGGTAATCCACGCCGTCAGAAAAATAGAGACACAGATGGGCCAAAACTCAACCCTCAAGAGCAGAGTAGATTTGGTATCCAGAAAAATCGAGGCTTTGAGAAGTGGATAATGCGTGGAAAAAGCTGTGGGAAAAACTGTGGAAGAAATTGTGCGTAAAAAAACTGTGGATGGATGTGGATGCAATAATGAGCTTGTCAACAGGCTAATCAACACCAAAAATGTCGTGATATAGGCAGGTTAAAATACTTATCCACAATATCACAGCCACTACTACTGCTACTACGATCTTTTAATATAATAGCTAAATCAGCAGAGGTAGAAAAAATGAAATTCAAAGTAGATGCGTCGAGATTTTCAGAAAGGCTTGGACTAATTCAAGGAATCACGGAAAGAAGGGCAACCATGCCTGTTCTCTCGCATGTCTTGGTCGATGCATCCAAGAATAAGCTAGGGCTTACTGCTACCGACCTAGAAACAACCATGTGCGCCTGGTGCAATGCCGAAGTTACCAAGACAGGCAGCATTGCTTTACCGGCGAAAAAGCTCTACGAGATTGTGAAGGAGATACCGCACGGCGAGGTTGAAGTCGAGGAAGTCGGAAACCACTGGGCCCGCTTAAGTACGTCATCGGCGATGTTTAAAATAGCCGGTCTACCCAGCGAAGATTTCCCGTCGATTCCATCGGTTTCCTCTGAACATCTTTTCTCTATCGAGAGTTCTGTTATTGACGATATGGTAAATAAGACCATTTTTGCTGTTTCCCCTGATGACCTCAGAAGGAATCTAGCCGGGATTTATTTTCAAAAGATCGGTAAAAAGAGTCTGAGATTAGTGGCTACCGATGGCCACAGGCTTTCACTTGTCGATAGAAACACCAAAAGCGATATCCGGCCGGATTGTAATGCGGTAGTTCCTAAAAAAGGGGTGGCAGAGCTTAGAAAGATAGTGAAGCTATCTGAAACCATGCAGATAGGTTTTGCCAAGAACTTTTTTGTGGCAGAGAGCGACGAAATAATACTCATTGTCAGGCTTATAGACGCTGAATTTCCGGACTATAAGCAGGTTATTCCTGAGGCTACCAAGAGTACAATTACGGTAAAACAAGCTGAGTTTTTGAGTGCGTTGAGGAGGGTTTCCTTACTTTCTTCAGATAAAACAAAGAGTGTAAAGCTCAGCCTAAGCGACGACGAGATGACATTGGCGTCGGTATCTCCAGAGATAGGCGAGGCCAAGGAGGTCGTCCCGGTAGGGTTTAAGGGCGACCAAATCGAAGTAGGATTTAACGCTCGATACTTGATGGACGTTTTAGAAGTCATTGGGCAAGAGGAAGTTCTTCTGGGAATTACCGATGACTTAAGCCCGGCGGTAATCAAGCCGGTTGGAGAAGAGAATTATATATCCGTGATTATGCCAATGAGGGTATAATTGATTTTAGATTTCGGATTGCGGAATACGGATTAAAAAATTTAAATCCGAAATTCCAAATCCGAAATCCGCAATTAAATGCTGGACCTCATCTTCCCAAATGTCTGTCCATTTTGTGAATACCCTTCAGGAGACAGAGAAGTATGCAAGAGATGCAAGGGCCTTATAGTTTACATAAACGAGAGATCCGTCTGTCTAAGCTGCGGGGTTCCATTCCGCGTGGCCGAACCATCCAACGTGGATCACTTTACCGGTTCGAGCCCCGGTGATTGTCCGGCAGATGGGCAACCACACCGGGTTGACGCAGTGATCCCTAGAGATATAGCCGATAGACATTTTTGCGGAAGATGTCTTCGGGGAGAGTTTAATTTTCTAAAGGCCCGTTCGGTAGCCTACTATGATGGATTGTTACGGGATATGCTCCACAAGTTTAAATACAATGGAAAGCTAAGCTTGGGACGAGTTCTTTCACGTTTGATGAGCGAAAACTATCCAAAAGACATGGAGGAGGTGGAGTTAATAGTCACCGTTCCCCTTCATGTAAGCAAACTGAGAAAAAGAGAGTTCAATCAATCGGTGATTCTAGCCTCAGGCTTAACCAGGAAGCTGGGTGTACCCCTTGACCCGTTCGTAATGGTAAAACTCAGGGAAACAAGGCCTCAGGTCGAGGTTTCTGACGAAGGGGAGAGAAGGAGAAACGTTAAGGGTGTTTTCTCCGTGGTAAATCCGGTTGCGATTAATAGAAAATCTTTACTGCTGGTAGACGACATATTCACTACCGGTTCCACCGTGAACGAATGTGCCCGGGTGCTTCTTCAAGGAGGGGCTTCTAAAGTACAAGTCTTAACTCTCTTGAGGGCTTCCCAGAGATAATTTACTTTATTGACTTTAAAAACTATTTGCTTTAGAGTTATTTGCTATAATTAAGTTATTTACTTAAATTGAATTGTTCGACCTAAAAATTGGAATATTAATTAATATAATAGATGTATGGTAAATACCTAGGACTGGACATTGGAAGCGACTCTATAAAAATCGCTCTCGTTAAAAGGGGACTCCGGGAAACAAAACTACTCACCAGGGTGAAGATTAAGACCCCAGAGTCACCTAACCAGGTATCGGAACTAGTCGACGCCATATTCACGCAAAATTCTTTTCCCCGGGGAGATATTGCCACTTCCATCCTCAATCACCCCATATCTATCCGGGTGCTAAACTTTCCCTTTTCCGACCCCAGGAAAATCGACCAGGTATACCAGTTTGAGCTAGAAAACGTGACCACATTTGACCCTCTGGATAAGGTCCACGGATATCAAATTGTCAAAACCGAGAAGGGTAGCGAAGTCATAGTCTGTATGTTCGAGAAGGAAAGCCTGAAAGGACTAATGGAATTTTTTGACCGGGGAGGGATTGACCCGAGGGTAGTGACTTATGCCCCGGTTGCTTTTAGCTCGCTGGACAGTTTTCTTGTGCAGGAGAGGCCTCTGGTCTTGATAGATATTGGGGCCAGCGACATGAACTTTACTCTTTTTGATAAGGGCGGGGTTAAACGGGTAAGGTCTTCTTCAAAGGCTGGAAATGCAGTCACAGAGACAATAAGCAAGACACTCCGAGTCCCTTTGGAAGAGGCAGAGTCCATAAAGCTAGGCGGGCTTGAGGGGTATAACCCGGAGGTGGTTAGGGAAGCGCTTACTCCCTTGCTCGGCGAGGTAAAAAAGACCATTCAATTTTTTGAAGTTGAGCTTAGGGAAGAGGTTAAAACTATCCTTCTATCCGGGGGAACGTCGCTAATGCCTGGTATCACCAACTTCATGGGGAAGGAACTTAAGAAGGATGTGAAGAAGCTCTTCATCCCGGAGCTGGGTGATGATTCCACCGTTTTTGCCGAGTCCTTCGCCCTCGCTCTATACGGATGCACATTCAGCAAGGGTAACCTGGACTTGAGAAAGGGGGAATTCAAATACACGGGTAAGAATGAAGAGCTCAGAAAAACCTTCTTGGCGCCAGCCGTGCTCTTTCTAGTTTTATTGTTGTTGTCCATGTACCAATCGGGCGCTGGCTATTTTGAGCTTAAGGACAGGATAAGCAAGATGGAAGCACAGATCGAACAAAACGTGAGAGAGACCTTTCCCGATGTAAAGATAATTCCGAAGCCGGCGGCGTTCATGGAGAGCGAGGTCAAGAAGGTGAGGGAACAGTTGGGGTTGATCGAAGGGATACAGGGAAGCTCCACCCCGCTGAATATTCTAAGGGACATATCGGCAAATATTCCACAAAGAGTGAAATTGACGGTGGACGAGGTCAATTTTCTGGATGATTCGACGGTGAAGGTTCAAGGCAAGTGCAATTCATACGATGAGGTTGCTCGGATAGAGAAGGCTCTTTCCGACTCAGGCTTGTTCAAAAAAGTGAATAGGGACTCCACCGAGACTGCGGTGAATAATACGATAAAATTTCAAATATCCCTGGTATTGAGATAAATGGACATAAATAATTTTTTTGAATCTATTAAAAATCTTTCAAATCAGTGGAGTGAAAGGATACAGCGTCTGCTGGCATCGGAGAGGGACAGAAAGGCGGTACTTTTAGGCGCGGGAGTACTCTTCATATTAATCATCTACATAATCTTTCAGTCTTTTTCATCGGGAAAAGCGAGGCTGGAGAAGAAGGCAATTGCGCTGGAAGCGGACTTAAAAAGAATCCAGTCACTCCGGCAGGAATACGTCGAGTCTAAGCGCAGGCTAGAAGAGGTTACAAGCAAGATAAAAACGGAGGATGTGGCTTTAATATCGGTCGTGGAGAAGGTTTTGGTGGATGTCCAGGTCGACAGAAGCAACTTTTCCATTAGTTCCCGTACCGACACTTCCGGTGATTTATACGACGAAAAAAGCGTAGACGTGGATATAAAGAAAATACCCCTCAACAAGGCGGTGGAGCTGCTCTACAAGATTCAGACAAATCCCAATTTTCTAAAAGTGTCCAAATTTCGAATACGGACCAGGTTTGATAACCCCAATTTGCTCGATGCTTCTTTCCGAGTGTCTACTTTTAAATTCAAACAGGTAAGCTAAGATGAAAGAAAAATTATTAAAATCCAGATACCTTGGCCGTTCATTATACGCCCTATTCTTCCTGTTTGCATTTTTGGTGTCCTTTTACCTGACTATACCCTTAGAAGACCTGAAGGATAGAATCGCTGGTGAAATAGAGGCCAGGACCAGTCTCGAAGCCCAGATAGATAGGGTAAGCGTTTCCCCCATTTTCAACATGAAAATCCATAACATTACGCTCTACAAGGCCGAAAAACCTGTCCTGGGCATTGAGGAGTTGAAACTTGCCCCGTCACTTTTCGGTCTTCTCATCTCTGATAAATTAAAGCTTCCTTTTGAGGCTCATCTTTTGGGAGGGAAGACCATCGGGACGATAGTTTATAATCCAAAAACAAACAAGTTAGAGGAGGCTCAGGCAAGGATAACCGGTATTAATGTAGAAACGATTCCCTCTATAATTGCGATTGATTTTGGCAGGGAGACACCGTCCTTCCATGGCCTTCTGGAGGGGGATTTTTCTGTCACATTCCTGCCTCCGGCAGATGGGGAATTCGCCTTCAAAGTCAGTAGCCTGGGGATTAAAAAATTGAGGATTAAAGGCCTAGTGCTCCCCGATTTTGATGATATCCAGTCCAACTTGAGGGGTAGCATAGAGGGTAACATTACTAAAATTGAGGAGTTAAGGTTCAAGGGAGACGGCGTTGACCTCATGCTTACCGGGACTGCGCCTATTCTTTGGAGCATAGAGAAGGGGGGCAAGGTCGATCTCTGGATGCAACTTCAGCTAACCGGGCCCAAGCAGGAGGTCTTCAAGAAGTTTCTAGCATCGTACCTGGCTCCGCAGGACGATGGAAGTCTTGGAGCCAAGATCGCCGGTACCTTTTTCAATCCCAGATTAGTGAAGGAGTCGAGCAACCCGAGCCGGTTTTAGCCCTGGGCTTGATTGATTACTATGGATAGAGAATTGGAGAAAAAGCTTCGTAGGGAAGGTTTCTCGAACATCTTTGTATGGCAGGACCGTCCGAACGCCTTTTATCCCGACCATACACATTCCGGCGTAACCGCCCACATAGTCTTGGAGGGTGAAATCACTGTCACCTGTCAAGGAGTCACCAGGACATACAAGGCCGGAGACCGGTTTGATGTTCCAAAGGAAACCGTACATTCGGCCAAGATAGGCCCCGAGGGCTGCCGCTATGTAATCGCTGAAAAGTAGCCGACCATAATTGACGGCAACCGTCAGTACCGTGGTTTCCTAGCGGGAATCCATAACTTAAAAACCTAAGGTGTCCGACCTACTCATGATGGGATTCTTTTTGTATACTGACTGGAGCTTTGGTGCAATTACGCAAAACATTCTTTGAGCATTTGACTGGGTGGCTAGTGTAAGTCAACCGACTATATTTTTCCATACTTTTCCCGTCATTTTATGCTATGCTAACTCTGAGGAGGTATAGATCATGAATAAGTATTCTCTATTTAAGGCAATTTTTGTATTTTTAGTACTTATGTTCAGTGTTTTCACTCGAGCCGAGGAGAAGGGGGTTACAGTGGAGGAGGAGGAAATGACTATAAAGGGGCTGGGATTTGACCCGCAGGCCCAAACCCCGGTCGTGCTCCTTTCGGACAAGGAGAATAAAAAGGTTTTACCCATCTGGATAGGCCTCTGTGAGGCAAGGTCCATAGAGCTCGGCCTTTCCGGTGAGGTAGCGCCTCGTCCGCTCACTTACGACATGTTTGCGGCAATAGTGAGGGCAATGAAGGGAAAAGTAGAGAGAATAGTAATTGTAGACCTACGCGACCAGGTTTTCTACGCTCAGATTGAGGTGTCTTTGAACGGCTCGGTATCGAAGGTGGATGCTCGTCCCAGCGATGCCATAGCCCTGGCATCCCGTATGGGGGCGCCGATATTCGTGAAGAAGTCGGTTTTAGAGAGGGCGGCACCTCCAGAAACGGAGGGTGAGAAAAGAGGAACTTAGCGATTGCGGATTGCAGGTTTTAGATTTCGGCTTTAAAATCTTTATTCCGCAATCCGAATTCTAAAATTGAGAAAAATAATGAGTTCTTCAGAAGCTTTAGAAAATCTGCGAAAAAGGATAGATGAGATAGATAGAAAGTTACTCGAACTCCTGAGCGAGCGAGGGCGGGTTGCTATCGAGATAAGTAAGCTCAAGAAGGAGAACTCGTTCAGTGTATATGACCCGGCCAGGGAGAGAGAGATTGAGAAAAATATCACAAAGATAAACAGGGGCCCTCTATCTAAAGAGTCAATAATTTCTATTTTCCGGGAGATTATCTCCGGTTGCCGTTCCATTCAGAATCGGGTCAGGATTGCCTATCTGGGACCGGAGGGCAGCTTCTCGCACCAGGCGGCTTTTCATGAGTTCGGAGCATCGGTCGATTTTGACCCGGTTCCTAGCTTTGAGGAGGTTTTTGAGGAGGTGGAGAAACATAGGGCGTCTTTCGGGGTTGTGCCCGTGGAAAACTCCATGGAAGGTTCGGTGGGGGGAGTTCTCGACCGTTTTATAGCATCTGACCTCAGTGTTTCATCGGAGTTTTTCGAAAGGGTCAGCCATTTCCTACTGTCTAAGACTGACGATATAAAAAACATCGAAGTGGTTGCCTCACACCCACAAGCCCTTGGACAATGCAAGAGATGGCTGAGCCATAACCTTAAACATGTAGAACTCCGTGAGACCACCAGTACGGCAAAAGCGGCGCAGCTTGCCTCACGCGATAAGAAAATAGCGGCCATAGCCGGAGAGCTGTCCGCAACTATTTACAAGCTGAAAATACTGGAGCGACACATAGAGGACAACCCGGGGAATACGACTAGGTTTCTGGTAATCGGACGTATGCATTCCTGCCCAACCGGGTCGGACAAAACATCGATAGTGTTTTCTCTAAAGGATGAACCGGCCGCGCTTCAAAAAGCACTCCTACCCTTTGCTGAAGCTCAGATAAATCTGACCAAGATCGAATCTAGGCCATCCAAAGGAAGGCCGTGGGAGTACGTTTTCTTCGTCGATTTCGAGGGTCATAGTGAAGACGAAGGGATTCGGAGTGTTCTTTCCGCAGTGGAGAAAAACTGTATTTTCTTGAAGGTCTTGGGCTCTTATCCCAGTGGGAAAAGCGAGTGAACTAGAAGAAATTGGCTAATATTTTTTGAAAGGATTAGTAGAAGCGAAGGGCTGTATTCTCTACAAGAGAGCAAAACGCCTTCCAACTAATAAGACTAAGCTTCCTTCCGGATTCTAAATTGAGATACCTTTCTGGTATTATATAGACCGATCTCAAACCGTCTACGCTACTTCTGGAGGACTCATTGATAAAGCCAAATGAATACGTAAAAGACCTGATTCCGTACGTTCCGGGAAAGCCGGTTGAAGAGCTGGAGCGCGAGCTGGGGATTAAGGATGCAATAAAGATTGCCTCGAATGAAAACCCTATCGGCCCATCTCCGCTGGCGATGAGTGCCGTATCAGAGGCCTTGGTTAAAATGCACCGCTACCCGGATGGGGATACATTTTATCTCAGGCACAAGCTTGCCGAGAGGCTAGGGGTAAAACCGGATGAGCTCATTTTCGGAAACGGCTCGAATGAGATAATAGAACTAGTTGCCCGGACCTTCATGAAACCCGGTGATGAGGCGGTCATGGGAGAGTTTGCATTTATTGTTTTTCCAATAGTCACGCAGGCAGTCGGGGCAAAGGCGGTTATATCCCCGATGCCCGACCTTACTCACGACCTCCGGGATATGTTTAAGCGAATCACCGCTAGGACAAAGACGGTGTTTATCGCAAACCCGAATAATCCTACCGGCACTATGGTAAGAAGAGAAGAGCTAGAGTGGTTTTTGGATAGGGTATCGGAAGACATAATCGTGGTCATAGACGAGGCCTACTTTGACTATGTGGATGACCCGGGTTATCCCAATTCGCTTGACTATCATAAGCTCGGGAAGTGCATTATTACGGTCAGAACCTTCTCCAAAATTTATGGACTTGCCGGACTGAGGCTAGGATTTGGGGTTTCTTCGGAGGAGATTATCTCTTACATGAATCGGGTAAGGGAGCCTTTTAACGTAAATTCCCTGGCGCAGGTGGCCGCCTATGCCGCCCTTGACGATAATGAGCATGTGGCCAGGTCCAGGGATATTAACAAGGAGGGACTGGCCTATTTAACCGATGAGCTTAGAAAAATAAATCTTCCCTTTGCCCCATCCTTCACCAACTTCATACTGGTGGATTTGGGTTCTGACGCAATCCCTGTTTACGATGCCCTCCTTAGGGAAGGGGTGATAGTAAGACCTGTTGGGGGATACGGACTTAAAACCCATATCCGGGTGACAATTGGATTGCCCCGGGAGAACAAGAGGTTTATCAAGGCTATTAAAAAGGTGCTAGAGAGATGAATTCGAGATGAAGTGGAAAAAGATCGGCATAGTCGGTCTCGGCCTCATAGGAAGTTCGCTAGCCTGGGCTTTAAAAAAGACAGGACAGGTGGGCGAGGTTTGTGGGGTTGATATAAATGAAGAGACTCTGGAATATGCTGCCAGAAAGGGGATAATCGACTCCGGCTCTAAAGAACTTGAAGATGCGGTCAAACATTCGGAAGTCGTGGTGGTCGCTACTTATGTATCCACTATTCCCACGATAGCTAGGACGGTTTCATCCTTAGCTTCTGAGGGAACAATCGTCACAGACGTGGGAAGCGTCAAGGGAAAGGTAGTTAATGAGATCGAGGGCTTTTTACCGCCTCATCTTTATTTTGTGGGCGGACATCCCATAGCCGGAACGGAGCGCTCTGGGGTCGAGGCTGCCGATTCCGGCCTTTTTCGTGGAAAGAGATGTATTCTGACGCCCACTCCGAAAACCAACCCGGATGCTTTGGCTAAGGTGAAAAATCTCTGGGAGTCTGTCGGGTCTCGGGTTTTCTCGATGGACGTAGAAACCCATGACCGGGTCTTTGCCTTCGTCAGTCACCTTCCTCATGTGGTTGCCTACGCCCTGTTGAACTCGATCGCATCTCAAGAAGAGTCCGAGAATATGCTCGAATTTGCCGGCGGAGGGCTAAGGGACTACACCAGAATCGGCGCAAGCTCTCCTGGCATGTGGGGTGAGATATTTCTCAGCAACAAGGAGAACGTATTGACAACTATAAAAGAATTCAAGAAGGCTCTAGGAGTGATAGAAAGGATGGTCGAGGAAGAAGATTTGAAGGGCTTGACGGAGGAGCTTAGACTAGCGGCAGGGGTTAGAGAACGTATAAATAAAAAAACAATTCCTTGACATAGTTTGTATAGTTGGGTTAAAGTTTAGAAACCATGAAGGCGATAAATATAGCGATTCTCATCCTGGTATTGCTTACCTTAGGGCTTAACGCCTGGATAGCGAAAGACCTTATCAATCTCAAGAACGATCTTAGTGACCAGAAAAATCAAATAGCTACTGCCCTACAGGAAATGAAAAAGATACAATCTCCAAAGGCTGCCGCCCCAGCCCAGCCGGAGCAGCCGAGTGAGGTCAGGGTAAGCATCGAAAACGCCCCAATGAAGGGCGACCCCAAGGCGCCGGTGACTATTGTGGAGTTTAGCGATTACCAGTGTCCGTTCTGTAGAAGGTTCCACCAGCAAACACTTCCCCAGATTGAGGAGGAATACATAAACAAGGGAAAGGTAAGATATGTGTTCAGAGACTATCCCTTAGATTTTCATAAACAGGCCGTGCCCGCAGCGCACGCGGCGAACTGTGCCGGCGAACAGGGAAAGTACTGGGAGTTCAACGACTTCTTATTCGAGAATCCGGATAAGCTGGACACTGCAAACACGCTAAGTTTTGCCAAAGGGGTAGAGGGCCTCGACTATGAACAATTCGAGAAATGCGTCAACGAGAAAAAATTCGAAGCCAAGATAAACAAGGATCTCGAGGACGGCCGGAAGTATGGGGTTAGGGGCACTCCCAGCTTTTTTGTGGGCAAAACCGAGGACGGAAACGAGTTAGTCGGCTACTACATAAGGGGCTCGATGCCTTTTCCAGTATTCAAGACTCAGATCGATAAGCTCCTGGAAGAAAATAAAAGCTAGTGCTTGACCGTAAAGGGCTTTTCCCTCCTGAATACTTTTTCTTTCTAACCCCCGATGGTTATTGACATAATAAAACATCAGATATAAACTTGCCGGAGAATAAATAGTCTTAGCCGAAAGGGTAGCTTACGCTTTGGGTTAAGGAGGATGGGGAGCTTATGAAGAGAAGCACGACCAGGCTTGTTTCTTCGTTTGCTTTTGTTCTTTCAGTTTCTTTTCTTACCCTAAATTTCCCAACTTCTTCATCACCTGCCGCTACCTATTACCATAAATACAAGGGTGGCGTTATCGTGTATACGAATATACCGCCTATCGAAAAGGGTTATAAACGCATAATCATAAAGCATGAGGATTATAACCCCAAAAGGAAAGGTCTTTTTGGCAGCTTCAAGTACTCAAAAGAGTACGATGACCATATCAATAAGACGGCGAATTGGCATGGGATAGACCCCTACCTGGTAAAAGCAATTATAAAGGTGGAATCGAATTTTAATGCCAAGGCCGTGTCTCCAAAGGGAGCTATGGGTGTCATGCAACTCATGCCCGAGACGGCCAGGAACCAGGGCGTAACTAACCCTTTTGACCCTTCTGAAAACATAATGGGGGGAGTGAGATACCTGAAGAAATTAATAGACATGTTTAACGGAAACATAAGCCTTGCCCTTGCCGGTTACAATGCCGGAGAGAATGCAGTGGTTAAGTACGGATACGCCATCCCTCCTTACAACGAAACCATGGATTATGTGGACAAGGTGCTAGTTCACTACAATAATCTTAAAAATAGCCTTATCGGGCAAGCCGATAACAAGGATGAAAAAGTGGACCAGAAGTATACAGTTAACAACATTGGACCGGGTATCAAGAAGAATTCCGAGCCAACAAAGGAAGAGAAGTTTTCTGCCGACGAGGCAAAAAAAGAAGATAAAAAACCTTCAACCGCCGATAATAACCTGGTAGCAGAGGCAGTGATAAGCGACGCTGCGGTTAAAACTGCACCGTCGGTCGTTCCGGCTGACTCCGCAACCGGCAGGTTTACCGTTCAAATAGCTTCCTTTCCGCAATTGGAAGAGGCTCAAAGGATGGAGCAGTCATTGAAGGCAAAATCACTTCCGGCATACATACAAAAAACCGATTTACCGGGCAAAGGGACCTGGTACAGGGTGAGGGTGGGAACATTTGCCACTCTTGAGCAGGCTAAGCTATACGGAGAATCCCTAAAAAGCGGTGAACTGGGAATAGAAGAGGTGCTGGTCACATCAAACCGATGATGGGGAAACTTTGCCCCAGGACTCAGGGTGAAGGTTTTTATTCCTCATTCCCAGCGGGTGCTGCATCCACTAGAAAAAAGTAATAAAACCGTTCACTCTTAGCGGGTCCACCGGTTAAACCGGGAGAAGAATGAACCCCTCAAAAATCATAATTCGTTTGCCGGCGAAGCAATCTCTTGTTCCGGGCAGGCTTGCTGTCAGCTTAATCTGAATATAAAGGAAAAGCTCGTTTATTACCAGATTCTCTTTTAATAATCTAAAACCCGGAAATTCGGTTACGGCCATGCTTTCGGCCTAACCCACATCGGAGTCGAGTTCTGATTAATATATTAGCTATACTTTATATATGATATATACAGTATTAAGTACCCTTCTGGATTCCAATCCCTCTTTGCATACTGCATATGCTATTTTCGGCTCATACTCACCTTGACTTTAGCATCAACTTTTGTTTATGTTATTTGAGAAGCCCTTTTGCAATTAGAGCACCACTTACCGTTTAATCTCAATTTGGAGGGAGTAGCAAAATGTCTAATATACCAGCAGAGTTTAAGCCAGAGATAAAAGAGGATAGATTCGTTTCCGGCATCACCGGAAGCCCAGATGAGCGAGTGGAAGTAGGTATTCTCTTCGTCGGCGCCGGGCCGGCCAGCCTTGCTGGTGCGATTCGGCTGGCGCAGCTCTTAGAGGAGGAGCCAGGGGTGATGGAGTCGCTCGGTGAAATCCCCATCGCCGTCCTGGAAAAGGGTAAGTATCCGGGAGCGCATCTGGTCTCCGGAGCCGTAGTCAACCCGGTGGCCTTCAGAAAGCTATTTCCCGACCTTCCCAAGTTTGAGTTTCCCTTCTTCGACCAAGTGACCAAAGAGGCGGTTTACTTTTTGACCGAGAGCAGTTATCTCCGCCTGCCCACCCCGCCCACCATGAATAATCACGGCAACTATGTGGCATCAATCAGCAAAATGACCCAGTGGTTGGCTCAGAAGGCGGAAGAGAAGGGGGTCATGATTTTCAACGAAATGGCCGGGGTGAAGGTGGTCGTAGAAGACGGGGTGGTGAAAGGCGTCCGTACCGACGATAAGGGCCTCGACCGTGATGGCAAGCCTATGGAGAATTATCAGCCAGGCTCTGATGTCCTGGCGAAGATTACCGTATTCGGCGAGGGCACTACCGGGCACCTCACCCAGGCGGCCATAAATTACTTCAATCTGAAGAGGCCGAATCCACAGATCTATGCACTCGGGGTAAAAGAGGTGTGGGAGGTGCCGAAGCCGCTTGATCGAGTCATTCATACCATGGGTTGGCCCCTTCGCGGAGCGAAAAAGTATAAGGAATTTGGAGGGAGTTTTATTTATCCCATGGGGCAGGATAGGGTTTCTATTGGCCTGGTAGTGGGCTTGGACTACGCTGATGCGTCTCTTTCGGTGCATGATCTTTTACAGGAATTGAAATTGCACCCCTTGATCAAGCGGATTTTAGAGGGTGGAAAGAGGTCGGAGAGCGGCTGGGGCGCCAAGACCATTCCGGAAGGAGGCTTTTATTCTCTTCCCGACCGTTTGCATGTACCGGGCGGGGTGTTTATAGGTGATTGCGCTGGGTTCGTCAATGTCCCTGCGCTAAAAGGAATTCATTATGCCATGTGGTCTGGGATCCTGGCGGCCGAGACCATATTTGCCGCTTTGAAGGAAGGCCGCGACCCGGCAGCACCTAAATCCTTGGTCAAGTACGACCAGGCAGTAAAAAACAGTTTTATATGGAAGGACCTTTATCGGGTGCGGAATATGAGACAGGCATTCCAATACGGCTTTGTACCCGGTTTCATACTCGCCGGGCTGATGACCGTTACCGGCGGTTTATTCCCCGGTTGGCGGTTTAAGTCCCATGCCGATAGCGAACAGCCTATGTTTCTGGGTGACCGGAAGTACCCAAAGCCGGATAATAGCTACACGTTTGATAAGCTGTCCAGCGTTTATGTCAGCGGCAACAGAAGCAGGGATAACCAGCCGAATCACATAATTTACAAAGCCGAGGTGCCGGAGGTGATTGGGGAAGCTTGGATTAACATGTGCCCAGCGCAGGTTTATGAATGGCATGAGGAGGGGGGACACAAGGTGATAAGAACCGACCCCACTAACTGCGTGCAATGTGGGGCGATAAACGCCAAGGGATTACGTCTGACCCCTCCTGAGGGCGGAAGCGGTCCTGAATATACGCAGACATGATAGCGGCGGAAAGGGCAAAACTGAGCATGTCCTAGCGGCCGTTTGACCCTCGTCGGACTGTAAGAGTTTCATCATCCCTTTAATTTTAGCCTCGCTTACGGTGTTTAAACTTAGAGGCCTTTACCGAAAATGCATCCCAAGCCTTTCTCTTCACTTTTTCTCGACTCGGGCGGCGGTTGGCTAAACGGCGAGGAAGAAGCCTTTATCCTATTCAAGAGCCCTTCCCTTTCCCTATTTACCATTGAGGGATCTACCACAGTTGTTTTGCCCGAGGGGCGGTTTAATACCAGCCGTAGTCCTCTTTCCCTCCTGGATGGTTACTTGGGCGAGGGGTACATCGCCGTGGGATATCTAGGCTATGAGTTTTCCAGGTTTACTGAAAATGGTCTTACGGTATCCCGCCAAAAAGAGGGGTACCGCTTCCCGGACACCTACTTTCTATTTTATAAGCAGGAGGACATGATTTCGGGCGAGATCAAGGACTTGATACCCCTTATTATCGAAACTCCTTCACAAAAACGCGTTGGTTTGGGTAGTAGAGACGCCCGGCTGGGCAGCCTGTACAGCAATATGACAAAGGATAAATATGTTGAGATGGTCTTGAGTGTGAAGGAGTACATCGCCAGCGGCGACGTTTATCAGGTCAACCTTTCCCAGCGGTTTACAACTCTACTTAATTTTAATTCTCCCCCTATTTCTTACTTACTTGACTTGTACAATGTGCAGCCCGTTCCCTTCGGTTGCTACATAGACTTTGGCTACTTTCTGCTTGTAAGCGGTTCTATGGAGCTATTTGTGAGAAAAATAGGGAGGAAAGTGGCTACAAAACCGATTAAAGGGACCAGGAAAAGGGCCTTTACGACCGAGGAGGACGCACTACTTCGGGCAGAACTACTCAGCAGTGATAAGGAAAGGGCAGAAAATCTGATGATAGTCGACCTGATGAGGAACGATTTGGGCAGGATATGCCAATACGGGACGGTCAAAGTGAGCGGCCTATTTCGGGTGGAGTCTTATTCCACGGTGCATCAGTTGGTATCGGAGGTGGAGGGACTCCTAAATGACGGAATCAAGACCGGCGATATAATAAACGCTACCTTTCCCCCTGGCTCGGTAACTGGGGCCCCTAAAAGGAGAGCCATGGAGGTCATAGATGAGCTCGAGCCGCACCTTAGAGGTCCTTACTGCGGTGCTCTAGGCATATTTATGCCGAATGGGGATTTTACCCTGAGCGTGGCTATAAGGATTTTAACAATAAGGGAATTAAACGGGTCAGATGTGCCGACTTCGCTCAGGATAAGCAGGGCCGATGAACCCGTCCTAAACAAAGCCGAAGGGACATTCTGGGTGGGAGGCGGTATTGTATGGGACTCAGACCCGGAAAAGGAATACCAGGAGACTTTAATTAAGGCCCGGGCTATAAATAAAGCCCTGGGAATAGAAGAATAGATGTTAATTGGGCCATTTCAACCCCAAATGTTACCCGGAATGGATGCGCAAAAATGTTGTCCCTATACAGCCAAGATCGAATTGCCTGCTTCTTTAAAACTGCTTATTACGGGCGAACACGGCAGCATAAGGCGATGAGTTCACCCAAGGTAGAGTCATGAAGGAATATATTTCTTTAAACGGAGAGCCTATACCAGACCGATTACCCATAAGATCTCTTTCTTATGGAGAAGGTGTATTTGAGACCTTCAGATTGAGGTCAAGCCTTCCGGTTCTATGGGATAGACACCTCTCTAGGATGGGTAGGGGTGCCGAGTTTTTGGGGATCCCCTTTCCAGGGCCTGAGCGCATAGAAAAACTGGTCGAAGACGCCGTTTCAGAGTCTGGGATCTCCGATGCTTATGTAAAAATATGCCTACTTTCTGGTGGAAGTACCCACTTTCATGAATATCCAGGGAATTCTTCACTTCTCATCGTTTTAAGGGAGTTTAGGCCTCCGAAAGCGCCGATTAAGGCCTTCGTTTCTACTTTTAGTCGTGGCTCTTCTTCGCCTATCGTGGGTATTAAGTCCCTGAATTACCTAGAGAACATAATTGCTAGGAGGGAGGCTATTAGACTCGGTTTTGACGAGGCTATATTCCTTAATGAAAGGGGAGAAATTAGCGAAGGATGCACGAGCAATATTTTTTGGTTAAAAGAGGGTGTACTTTTTACGCCGTCTTTGGAATGCGGGCTACTTCCAGGGGTTATTCGAGGCCTCGTCGTCGAGCTAGCGGCCGATCTCGGTATCGAAGTTGTGGAAGGAAGGTTTGATTTAACTAGTTTAATCTCGGCCCAAGTGGCATTTTTTTCTAATTCTTTGGTAGGGGTGATACCAGCCACACATATATATGGGATCGAGTTTATGCCCGAGTCAAAGGAATTTTTAGCTATCAGAAAGGCCCTTTGTGATAGACTCGAATGGCCATTAAAGATATGACTGGAGCTAGACCTTCGATCAGTTTTATTTGGGCTTATCTACCATTCTTACCGGTATAAAAGTTGTGGGAAATATGTGCACAAACCGAATTTTCTTGTGGATGAATTGTGGATAGTTTTGAGACCAAGAAAATGAATTTATCTAAGTATCATAAGACATTGAATTTTATTTTCCGTTATTGTCCATAGTCGTGTAAAATTTTATTCACAGCCTGTGAATGTTTCACGTGAAACATTAGCTAAGCCACTTATTTCCCGATACAGAATTTGCTGAATATCCTTCCCAGGACGTCCTCGGTTGTGGTTTCCCCGGTGATTTCACCCAGTGAATCTAGGGCGCTACGCAGGTCGATAGCCAGAAATTCGGGCGATTCGGAGCGGTCAAGGGCTTTCAGGAAAGAGAGCAGGCTTACCCTAGCTTTTTGAATCGCTACTTTATGTCTCTGCTCGGTCAAGACGATTTCCGCAGACTCGGAGCGGTTGTTTTTACCCAGGATAACCTCATGTATCTTGGTTTTGAGTTCTTCTATGCCCAGCCCGGACTTTGCCGAGGTCTTGACGATTAACTCTCGAGGATAGAATTTGGAAACGTCTTCCTCAGAAATTTGTGGCGGAAGGTCGGTTTTGTTTATAATCAGGATGGATTTTTTAAGGTCTAAGCATTTTATAACCTCGAGGTCGTCTCCGTCAAGGCCTAAGCTCCCATCTACTACCGCAATGACTAGTTCAGCCTCGCTGCCCTTTTTCTTTGCCAGCTCCACTCCTACCTTTTCCACCTCATCGGCAGTGGCTCTAAGTCCAGCGGTATCCACAAGCCTGAGAGGAATTCCTCTCACGTCCAGTGTTTCCTCTATAAAGTCTCTGGTGGTTCCGGGATGCGGGCTTACAATCGCCCTCTCTTTCATCAGTAGCCGGTTTAAAAGGCTTGATTTTCCCACATTTGGCTTTCCCAAGATGGCGGTATAAACCCCATATTTGAGTATCCTTCCCTCTTCATACGAAGCCAGTAGATTATCCATTTGGGCTATAAGGTCGGTGGTACGCTCTATCATCGTCGTTTTGATGATAGGGTCGATATCCTCCTCGGGGAAGTCCACCTGCGCCTCCACTTCGGCCAGTATGTCCAGAACGGTGTCTCTAAACCCCCAGATCCTTCTCGAAAGAACGCCCTCCATTTGCAACTCCGCCTGCTTCAAACTCTCTTCGGTTTGCGCATTTACTACATCGGAAACGGCCTCAGCTTGGGCCAAGTCCATTCTTCCGTTGAGGAAGGCTCTCAGGGTGAATTCGCCGGGGCTAGCCGGCCTCGCTCCATATCTGAATAGAAGCTCCAATACTTTTTTGGGGACCAGGTGGCCGCCGTGGGTATGTATCTCCGCTACATCCTCTCCGGTATAGGAGCGGGGAGACTTCATGAAGACAGATAAGACATTGTCGTAAACCCTTTCCGAGGCCGGGTCGATTACCCGGCCTCGGTATAGCCGGTGAGAGCTCATTTCAAATACACTTTTATTGTTTACCCTCTTAAATATCTTATTCAGGAGTTCTAGCGTGCGAGGACCGCTTATCCTGATAATGGCGATGCCACCTTCCCCGGGCGGCGTGGCTATCGCTGCTATTGTATCCTGATGGGGAAGCGAAATCCGAACCATATTTTCAATAATCTAACACATTCTCCCCGGGGGTGCTATTAAGGAGTACACCGCAGTGTTGACTAGTATAGCCTGGAGATAAAGGGCTCTATCAGCAGTCAGGGAACGGGTAAGGAATTATTATTGAACGGGGTTTTACTTTCAACTACCTGAAATTGAAAAAAGGACTATTTCCGGGTTAGAATTTGAAAACCGTAAAGATAAAAGATAAGGGGTTTGCCCGGGTGACGGAAAAACCACATTACCTACAGCATAGAAAACGGCTAAGGGAGCGGTTTCAGAAAACCGGGTCCGAGGGAATGCATGACTATGAGCTACTCGAGCTTCTTTTAACCTACGCTCTGCCTAGAAGGGATGTAAAACCCGTTGCCAAGAAGCTGGTAGAACGGTTTGGTGGTGTATCTGGTGTCTTGGATGCAAGCCAGAAGGACCTGGAACAGGTTTTCGGATTAGGCTCGATATCGGCGACCCTGATCAGGCTGGTCAAAGAGCTATGTACTGCATACCTGGCGGAAAGGATGAAGCAAAGGGACGCCCTTTCTTCTCCCAAACTGGTAGTAGACTTTGCTAGATTGAAACTTTCCGGCCTACCCCACGAGGCCTTCATGGTGGTTTATTTGAATGTAAAAAACGAGATTCTGGATCATGAAATCATAAATGAGGGGACTGTGGACAGCGTGGCTATCTACCCGCGGAGAATAATAGAATCCGCCCTATCCAATCATGCCACCGGGCTCATCCTGGTTCATAACCATCCCAGCGGCCACCCGGAGCCCTCGGAGGAAGACAAGAAAATTACACGGGACATCATCGAGGCGGCGCGCACCCTGGACATCCGGGTGTTAGACCATGTTGTCGTGGGGAAAGACGGTTATTTTAGCTTTTTGGAAAACCGGCTCTTGACGGGCTAAAGAATATATAACCGCAATATAGTATATACCTTATTGTACACATATGTATATTTTCTCCGCCTGTTATTTGATTTGTGGTTTATCTCACCTTTAAGCATGATAGAAAGAGCAGTTAACGCCTGGAACGCAGATCCTTCGGCTAGGCTCAGGACAGGCGTGCGTTCCCTACAAAATCTATAATTCACACAACAAAGACATAGCATAATACTCTTTCTTGTCGGATCGGGTTTTCAAACAGGCAAATATTTTCTTTCAGGCAGGTATTTGATAAAATGGATATAGTAGGGAGGGAAGATTCACTAGCGAAATAGAAAGAACAATGAAATCACCGATAGCTTTAATCTGCGCATGTAATTGTGACCAGTGTCCAGAGTGTAGCGGCAGAACCATAGAAACTTCAGCAGATTTTACCACCGGCAATTCTAAGCTTCATAAAAGGGCGCTTTTTCTCTCTTATTTCACCGTTGGGTACAATTTTCTGGAGGGGCTAGTGTCGGTTTTTGCCGGGGTGCTCTCTGGGAGTATTGCGCTTGTCGGATTTGGGCTTGATAGCTTCATCGAGTCACTTTCCGGCGGGGTTATGATATGGCGCTTCGGTAAGCATGGACATATTTCAGACGAGGAAGAAGAGAGAATAGAGAAAAAAGCAATAGGGCTCGTCGCATATACATTCTTTATTTTTGGGGCTTATGTCTTATACGAATCTATAAAGAAGCTTTATTACCAGGAACCCCCGGAGCCCAGCTTGTTAGGAATAATCATTGCCGTTGTGTCGATAATAGTTATGCCTATTTTGTTTTACCTCAAGTACAAAACGGGCAAATCAATCGGCAGCAGGAGCCTGGTCGTGGATTCAAAGCAGACCCTGGCCTGCGTGTTTTTATCATTCGCCCTCCTCTTAGGGCTCGGACTTAATTACCTATATGGCCTCTGGTGGGCAGACCCGGTTGTGGGGCTGGTTATTGTGGCTTACCTGGTAAGGGAAGGCTATGAGGCGCTTAGGGAAAGGAAACTGTGCAGTTGTTGACCTCAATCCAAGAGACGAAAAACCAAGCCGGAAAGTAACTTTGGGTGGAAATAGGTAGTCTTGTGAGGCATTTTTTCCCCGGCCATCGAGACATCGAATATGTCCAGCGGTGAAATATTGGGAAGTATGAATCCGAGTTTATACTCACCGCTCCTTACAAGGCTGACAACCTCTTCCGTCGATTTGGTGTATAGAATTTGAGCTTCCTCTTCTTTTAAAATCTCTCCGAACACCAGTTTATGAAGAAGCATGACCCCGAGGTTATCGTACGAAACGGAGAAAGAACTCTTTGAAGACACACGGAATACAAGGTCGTGGTCTTTTGTAACCACCGCGAATGCCCGATGGCCTATCTCAGATATTCCTTCAGCAAATGAAACCTTTTCCAGGTTAAACCGCTCATTTAACTTTTTAAGAAGCGATTCCACATCCAGAGAACCGAGATTCTTTACTACCCTGTGGGTGGGCTTAATTATGAGGCCTTCTCCTTCCGCACGGGATAGGTACATCAACACAAAATCATAGGCTTTATCACCGGAAGAATTTCCGTATTTTCTTCTCTGAATGTTTCTATATTCTAGTGCCGTCTCGTAGCGATGATGTCCGTCGGCTATGAGTAGGTTGCGATTTAACATCTGGTTCTTAATTTCGGCTATTAAATCGGGGTCGAAAACCCTCCACAGCCGGTTTTTCACCCCCTCTTTGTTGACAGCCTCGATTATCGGCCTTTTGGAAAGATTTTCTTCGATGGATTTTTCGACGGTGCCTTCAGGGTCGGAGTATATGGAAAATACCGGGCTCAGGTTTGCCTTGCAAGCTATAGTGAGCTTGAGCCTATCCTGCTTGTGCTTGGGAAAGGTTTGTTCGTGCGGGAGAATGCGTTTAGAAGAAAAGTCTTCGAGCCTGACCGCGGCGATGAAGCCCTTCCTGGTTACCATTTTTCCGTTCTCTTCGAATTCCTGATAATAGGGGTAAATGCAAGGTTCTCTATCCTGTATAAGTACTTCTTCCTCTATCCATCTTCTGAAGGTTTCGCTGGCTTCGGCATACTTCCGGTCATCTTCGCCCTTCCTGAGTATTAGGCGGATGACGTTGTAGGGGTCCTTCTCATAAAGCTCGCTCTGTTCCTCGGGACTTATGACATCGTAAGGCGGGGCAAGCACGGAGCCGAAGTCGTTTATTTTATCGGGGTTATAACGAACCCCCCGAAAGGCGTTTACCATTACCATTTGATAAAATTACCCAATTCCTCTTTGCTTATATCCCCTCCTCTTATGAGGAGTGGGGGGCTGGCAGTTAAATCTACTATTGTCGAACCCTTTGACGGGGGAAGCGTACCTGAATCTACTATAAGTTCAACCTTGCTTTTGAATGTCTCATGGATTTCTCTGAAATCGAAGAGGTTCTCATTCCCGCTTATGTTTGCGCTGGTTGAGGTTATAGGCTGGTCTATTAATTCGAACAGATTTTTAACAAATGGATGCCTGGATATCCTGACCGCTATTTTCCCCGTTCCGGCGGATATAAGGTTCGGCAACTTTCTCTTCTCCTTAAACACCAGGGTTAGCGGGCCGGGCAGAAATTTATCGATTAGTATCGATCCCTCATCGCTGACCTCGGCGAATTCGTCAAGCATTGTCTTATCCTTCACCAAAATCGGGATCGGTTTGCCCTCCGGCCTTCCCTTTATGTCGAATATCCTTTCCACCGCCTTTTCATTTTGAGCGAGCGCACCCATACCATATAGCGTTTCGGTGGGATATATGATGACCCCGCCCCTTTTGAGCACCGATGCTGCCTTTTCCGGTGTATCTTCCTTGATTATTTCAGTCAAAAATGGACATGACCTCTATCTTAACTTGATAATTATCGTCCCTTCCCCCTTGACGGGGTCGGGATGGGGGTGATTGAAGAGGTTTTCACCCTCCACTTTAGCCCGTGAGCTAACTTCAACACGTGAGATAAGTTTCACTATCTCATGTGTTTCATATCTCATGGGCTGAATACCCTCCCGTCAAGGGAGGGAAGATCTATGATAAAAAGAAGTTTTACTAAATAGCAAGTGTTGCGGAAACCTTCAGGTTCCATGCCTCTTACTTTTAAGAAATTATACCGAACTCTGGTTAATTATTATTGCTATACTTGATAAATTCTTTTCTCCCTCGAGATATCAGGCTTTGTAGAGACGCAAAATTTTGCGTCTCTACCTTCCCTGTCTCGGTGAGGATTTGCTGACAAGCTCTTCGATCAGCTCCATCTGAATTTGCTGAATCTCCAGTAACCGGTGCCATTGGTGTGTGAGCAACAAATCGAGTTTGGCGTTTAAATGGCGAATTTCCAGTTCCGCTTTCAGGTTGACTTGGTAATCGTGCTCAGCACGCAAACGGTCCCTTGCCTCCTGCCTGTTCTGGCTCATCATGATTATCGGGGCCTGGATAGCGGCAAGGCAGGAGAGGACAAGGTTAAGCAGTATAAAAGGGTAGGGGTCGAAGGCATTTCCAATAAGCGCGGCAGAGTTGATTGCCACCCATATTGCCAGAATAATGGCAAAGATAATTATGAAGCGCCAGCTTCCCCCGAATTCGGCAACTTTATCTGCTACCTTTTCCCCGAAGGTCAGCTCACGGTCGAATACAATATTAATATTTTTGGACAGCAATTCGTGCTCTTTTAAGCTGGTTACTACCCCTTCTTCCAGGGCGGATAACTCCCCCTTTTCCTCTTCGAGGACGTCTTCGACGTATTCGGTCCTGAAGTGATTGAGGTCGGGAAGACATATAAACCCGTCAGAAGACCATTCTGGGTATTTTTTCCGAATGAGCTCGACGATGTGCGAGCGCACCAGCTCCGCCGGCAAAACCTCGCTTATCTTTTTTTGTTCCTTACAGATCTGACAGACCACCGTTTCTTGTTTCTCTGCAGTCATGTTCTAATCCTCTCCTGTATGCGGCTACAAGCGGTCGATAAATTTTTAATTATTTAAAAATGGAATTTCAAGGAAACCTGCTATTTTCTTCAAGGCAAAGTTCGACGACTTCTTCAATTCGTGGATAAAGTTCTTCAAGGGTTTTGGCTTGAGTGTAGCAGCTCTTCAATGAGGGAACTGTAGCTACGAAGTATCCATCTTCATCCTGCTCAATTAGAACTGTTAACCTAAGTTGCTTCTTTTTCCTCATTTTACTTTACTCCCTAACCTCTTAAAATTTCTTGCACCTGATTCGCGTTTAATAAAACGGGTTCATATCTCAATACTCTTCAATGAAGCTTATCATATCTGTCCGAAATTATACAAATTTCGGAAAAACTTCTGTTTAGAAATATTGCTATAGCCTTTTTGAATCGAGCGAAGAGACGCGGTAGTGAGAGAAAAAGATACTAAATATCCCTGGATCTTAATCTTATAAACTGGTTATAGCTCACATCTTCACCATATCAGCCTGTTTTCTGGCCACTCCAGGTCAAAACTTGCAAAGATAGCTGCAGCCATGACACAAGGATAAATTTTACATGCCGTGCAAACTTTCTGAAAACCATCTAAGACAAAATTATAGTAGTTTTTATCCCCTAATGCTTCTGCAGATAGTTTTATTGGAAATCCAAAGCAAAAACATTCTTCTTATGTTTTTTGTAAAATTCCTTAACTTTTTGAATGTCATTCTCCTCAATTTGCCATAGAATTTTCATAATCCACCTTCTTTTGTAGGGTTAGCTTTTTACAATTCAAGTGAGACGCTGGTATTTTATTTCAAGTAATTGCATAATTCCATAACAATAGGGAAAGGCTTGATAATATCTCAAATGCGCATTCTGGCACTAGACGTAGGCACAAAAACAATAGGGGTTGCAGTGAGCGACGAGCTTGGTATAGCCGCTCATGGGGTCACTACCATAAAAAGGAAGGAATTGAAGCGTGACCTTGAAGCCCTCCGTAAATTAATTGACGAATACAAACCTTGTGAGATGCTGGTCGGGGTTCCCTACAGTTCTGATGGAACGGTAGGGAAAAGGGGTGGGGAAATATTGAAGTTCGCCGAGGAGCTAAAGAAGGCGTTTTCGATACCGGTTGAATTCTGGGATGAGAGTTACTCTACCGTTAGTGCGGAGGAGGTATTATTGGAAGCGGACCTCAGCAGGAAGAAGAGAAAAAAGGTAATTGATAAAATGGCCGCTGTTTTTATACTCGAGGAATACTTGGAGAGCAAGAGAAGCGAGAGGTCAGGAGTCAGAAGCCGGAATACAGGAGAAGACGTCTGAATTCTGACTACTGGCTTCTAAATTCTTACTTCGTGACTTAGTGTCTCTGTGGCAAAAAATTAACATGCCTTACGCTGGAGCAAATGGTATCAAAATATACTACGAAACATACGGTGACGGGACTCCGGTAGTCCTCATCGGAGGTCTGGGAAGCCAGTTGCAAAGCTGGGCCACCCAGATTCCCCTTTATTCAAAACACTTTCGAGTGATAGTTTTCGACAACCGCGGTGCGGGAAGATCCGACAAACCCGATGTTCCCTACTCGATTGAGCTTATGGCGGATGACACCGCCGGGCTTCTTGATGCACTGGGCATAGATTCCGCGCATGTCGTCGGGAAATCTATGGGGGGAATGATAGGACAATGGCTTGCTATAAAGTATCCGGAGAAAGTGAAAAAGCTCGTCCTTGGATGTACGTCTGCATCCCGCGACCAGGTGGGGAACGAGATTCTCAGGATGGGTAGGGAAATAGCAACTAAAGTGGGGATGAGGGCGGTATGGCTTACTGCGCTCTTCCTTGGTTACACTAGAGATTACCTAGAGGACAACATCGGCTCTATAAAGGAAGCTTTAGCGGCTATACCAGAGAATCCGGAAGCACTTACCGGCTATATTAGACAAAGCCTGGCCTGCCAGGAACACGACGCCAGAGACCTGGTAAGGAGAATAAAAGCGCCGACTCTGGTTATGCTCGGTGAACGGGACCTGATTACCTCACCAAAGCGCTCTGGTGAGCTAGCCGAACTGATACCGAACGCCAGAGTGAAAATATTTGAAGGGGTCGGGCATGGATTCTGGAGAGAGAGGCAAGAAGAAGTTGACAGATTGGTATTGGACTTTTTGCTCGAAGCTTCTATGATTCAAGATATATGATAAATAAGGCATGAACGTTATCTTAATGATCCTTAATCCTGTATCGTGCATCATGGTTTGGGCTTCAATTAAGGTTTCGCTTCTCTAAAATTTCGTTCCTTTTCTTCGAGGTTATGGAGACGACCTGTAATCTCGTTTCTAGATAGCTAATTATCTTCTCAGCTCTTCTTTTAACATTAGGCTCTGCTAAAAGTTCCTGTCGGTCGAAGATGTTGGACACGATCAGAGAAGCGAGAGCATCAGTCAGGCATTCAAGGGGCAGTTGTAGGTCGATTTTGATCTTGTGGGATTCCTGCTCCTTTCCGAGCATTCCGTTCCAGGCGGTTATGAGTTTGGTTATACTTTCCCGGCAAAACTCTTCGTTCGCTTCGTGTATATCTTCCAGGATTTTGACACGGGCGACCCGGTAAGGATGGTTTTTCACGATTTCAACAATTCTTATCCTTTTTAGACCGTAAAGGACAATATTAAATTTTCCATCTTCAACCGGCTCGGAGCTTACTATCCTTCCCATGCAGGCAACGTCGTATATTTCGGGATTACCGTAATAGTTCTTCTCCCATTGAGGTTTCAGAAGCACCATCCCTATTATGCGCTCGTCATTAATCACGTCGTTTATCATCTGTTTGTACCGGGGCTCGAATACGTGAAGGGGGAGGAGTGTGTTTGGGAAGAAAACAACGGTGGCCAGGGGAAAAAGAGGTACTAAACCGGAGAAGTTGGAGAGGTCGGCAACGCCACTGAGGTCTATAGTTAATTCACTCATTTACTTTTAAGTTTGCTCTATCCTTTAAGGGCAATAGCTTTAAAATTAAGTATAGCATAGTCGAGAGACCGTGATATATTATGCTTGCTTATTGCACCGTCTTTCACATATGTGCCGTTTATGCTTATAGAGCGTGTGTAAAATCAATTCTAGTTTCCGATTCTCCGGTTTAGTTTTTATGTTGAAACGACTTGGTCCAGTCCTGATATTTTTGCTACTGTCTCTCTCGAGCCTGGGCTACCTTGTATCTTTATCGAAAAGCGAGCAAGTGGATGCCTCGTTTACCGCTCTGCAGTCGCCTGACATCGCTTTTCAAGCTATTGCTACCGGACTTAACAACCCTCTCGGGATAACGGACCCGGGCGACGGGTCGGGAAGGCTATTCATCACGGAACAGAACGGACGGATTCTAATATATGACGGAACAAAGATACTGCCTACACCATTTCTTAACATCGCTTCGATTGTTTCGTGCTGTGGGGAGAGGGGACTCCTGGGCCTTGCATTCCATCCGGAATACGACACGAACGGCTTTTTCTATGTTAACTACACCAATACCAGCGGAAACACGGTTATCGCTCGTTACTCCGTGTCGAACAACCCCAACGTTGCCGACCCAAGCTCTGCTCAGATATTGCTGACCTTTACCCAGCCAGCTTCCAACCACAACGGCGGACACTTGGCCTTCGGCCCAGACGGATATCTTTATATAGCATCCGGAGACGGCGGGGGTAGCGGCGACCCCAATGACAACGGCCAGGACTTGGGAACTCTCCTAGGTAAGATACTTCGGATTGATGTGGATGGGGATGATTTTCCGGGCGACCCGAATCGCAATTACTCTATACCATCTGATAATCCTTTCGTCGGTGCTTCAGCCCTGGATGAAATCTGGGCTTATGGACTAAGGAATCCATGGCGGTTCAGTTTTGACCGGGAGACCGGTGACCTATTCATCGGCGATGTGGGGCAAAACAGTCGTGAGGAGGTCAACTTTCAGCCCGCTTCCAGCACCGGTGGCGAGAACTACGGCTGGCGATGCTACGAGGGGAACGAAGAGTTCAACCTGGATGGGTGTGGGGAGGCGGATGATTACGTATTCCCAATAATCGATTACACCCATGCTCAGGGTTGCTCAGTTACCGGAGGATTCCGCTACCGCGGGCCGGATACCACACTTTTTGGCTACTATTTTTATGGAGACTTTTGCAGCGGCATGGTCTGGGGAGCACTGCCTGACGGAAAAAGCGACTGGACCAGCACCCTCCTCTTGGACACTAACCTTTCTATAAGCACTTTCGGCGAGGACGAAGCTGGTAATTTATACGTCGCACACTACCACGGGGCAAGGGGAGCCATTTACCGGGTTATCGAGGCAAGCTGTGATTGCAACGCCCCTGACGCTATAAATGGAGATGAAAACGATAACATGATAGACGGAACCCCAGGTAATGATATTATATGCGGTCAGGGTGGCAATGACACGATAAGGGGTCTAGGCGGCAACGACTGCATCGATGGGGGAGATGGGAACGACACCCTTAGGGGTAATACAGGGAGGGATGTACTCTTAGGAGGTGCGGGTGATGACACCCTTATCGGGGGTCGTGGGCATGATACCCTTGTCGGTGAAGACGGAAATGACGTTTTGAAAGGGGACAAGGGTGGCGATGTACTTAATGGCGGGCCGGAATCAGACAATCTAAACGGCGGCCCCGGTATTGATGCGTGCATCGGTGGGGAAACCAACATAAGTTGCGGGAATTAGGCTATTAGCATCAAGCCCATTGGCACAAATTTTTAAATTTAGATAATGCCCTAGTAGCCTTAACAAAATTCTCAATGTTTTCAGATAGATCCTATCTTTCAAGTTTTTGACCAGCATGCCTTGAATGCTGACCAGGATATAGAGTTATAAGTTTGCTAGAATTTTCCCCTTGACAAGGCATCATACCTATATTAATATTTTACCGACTGGTCAAATAAGAGGAGATTATGGGACGTACAAGTAACGCCAGGGAAAGGCTGATAAATAGTGCAATAGAGCTTATAAGCGCCCGGAGCTATACAGCCGTCGGTGTTCAGGAGTTATGCGAACATGCCGGTGTGAAGAAAGGGAGTTTTTATCATTTTTTCCAGTCCAAGCGCGATTTGACGTTGGCGGCGTTAGACACAGTTTGGAAAGGATTTCGGGACCAGGTTTTAGAGCCTATATTTAACTCCGACCTGCCGCCTCTTGAGAAATTTAATCGGTTTCTAGACATATCCTACGAGCGCCACTGTTCCACTAAGGACTGCACCGGTGCCATGACCGGTTGCCAGATGGGTAATCTGGCTGTCGAGCTAAGCACCCAGGACGAGGTAATTCGGCAAAGAATACAGGAGATATTCGAGCAATGGACCGGTTATTGCGAGAGGGTTCTCAAAGAGGCTATTGCCGCCGGTCAGTTGCCACCGGAAACAGACCCTCGCACCACGGCTCAAGCGATCCTAGCCTATATAGAGGGCATTCTGCTTTTGGGTAAAACATTCAATGACCCGAACTTGATCCGGCGTCTCGGGCAAGGGGTAGTTCAGCTAGCTATATGCAGTAATTCTAATCGATGTATAGAAACGAAAGAGAATACCCTGAGTTCTTAAATATTATTTTTTGTCTAATTGTAAACCAACTGGTCAACTAAGGAGGTAAAATCATGTTGCTAACCACAGCTGATAAGAAGACAGCCCGGTTTAGTGAGCGGTTTCCCGGAGGTGAAAAGGGATTTGGGCTAAAAAGTCATAATGAATTATCCGACGAGGAACTGGTAAAAATATTCGTTCAAACCAAGGATGAAAGTGCTTTCAATGAGCTGGTAAGCCGATACGGTGACAGAATTTTCAGGCTGGCTTTAAGGATCACCCATAATCCCAACGATGCCGAGGAGGTCCTGCAGGAGGTGTTTTTAACCCTGGTAGGAAAGCTGGATACCTTTCGTCAAGAATCTAAATTCTCGACTTGGCTCTATCGGGTTACGACAAATGCCAGCTACATGCTTATAAGGAGTGAGAAGAGAAAACAGGAAAACGAGTTAGATATCGAGAACTACAAGCCTTACCACGAATCGGGCAAGCTTGAGGGCATTCAAGTAAAAGACTGGAGCGATAGACCGGATGAAGCCCTTCTGAGCTGGGAAGGCAAGGAAATAATAGAGCGGGCGGTCAATGACCTTCCCTTGCCCTACCGGGTAGTCTTTCAGCTAAGG
Source organism: Thermodesulfobacteriota bacterium (assembly GCA_035559815.1). Taxonomy (NCBI): domain Bacteria; kingdom Pseudomonadati; phylum Thermodesulfobacteriota; species Thermodesulfobacteriota bacterium. The sequence continues at coordinate 33,826 of DATMAT010000063.1, read as the reverse complement.
GATGTTGAAGGATTGACGAACGAAGAGGTGGCTAAAGTTTTAGGCCTCACTCTTCCTGCAGTTAAGTCCAGGGTTCTAAGAGCCAGGCTATTCTTGAGAGATAAGCTCTCGGATTATTTTTATGATTTTAAAAAATAACCCAATTTGTGAATACGGTAGGACGAGGAAATAGTGACGAATAAGAAAAGGCTTTTGATATTCTAAGGTCGGAATGGTTTTGAAAAGGGGTTTTCGAACATATGACAACGGGTCCCGGCCGAATGTTTATGAAGATATACGAGTTGCTATTCAACAGCGGATTTTACTATTGGCTCTAGCTCTCCCGACCGATCCATCTCCACGCAGATATCACATCCGCCTATCAACTGGCCGTTCACATAAAGCTGTGGAAAGGTGGGCCAGTTGGAGAACTCCTTTAATGCCTGCCTTAACTCCGGGTCAGCAAGTACGTCGACGCTTTCATAAGGAACGCCATACGAATTAAGGATTTGTACCACACGGGCGGAGAAGCCGCACTGGGGCATCTCTTTTGTGCCTTTCATGTATAGAAGGATTTTGTGCTCATCTATTTGCGACTTAATTTTTTTCATTATATCTTCAGCCATTTTCAGACTCCTCGATTTGATTATTAATATTTTACAGATGGGAATATGAAAAACAATTCTAAGTAGGGTTGAACATCAAGCCCTCTTGCTTTAGATCCTGGCTTGTTTTGTACGGGCACTCTCCCACTGCTCGGGAGTGTAGGTTTTTAGGGAAAGGGCGTGTATGCGCTGCTTCATTGCCTCGCCAAGGGTATTGTAAACTATCTGGTGGCGTTCCAGTAAAGCCTTTCCCTCAAACCCGGAATAAACTACCACCGCCTCGAAGTGGGTACCATCGCCCTCCACAACCACGCTTGAGCCGGGTAATCCCGCTTCGACCATGGCTTTAATTTCTTTTGGGTCCATGTTTTTATATTAATCTAGTATTTGAGACCTTTCAAGGTAACGTTATCTTCTACTGGCGCCTTTGCTAATGGATTTTGAAAAAGGGCTTAAATTCTTAGACTAAATACTTTCTAATATGGCTTGGAGAATCGTCTGATAATAAGGGAATATAATTAAGAGTCGATTGGTTTTTAAAAACTGTTGCCACTTTTATCGAAATGACTTTAGTGAAATGGATGCTAGCGATACTAATTATTCTGGGGATGCTACTTTCCGCCCTAGGTTATAAGACCTTTAGGGATATTCAGCCAATCATCGAGGGGGAGATTAGATTAGAAAGGCTTAAATCCCCCGTCCGCATTATCCGGGACATCTACGCCATTCCACACATATATGCGGAGAGCGGCCATGACCTCCTTTTTGCACAAGGCTACGTCACCGCTCAAGACCGGCTCTGGCAGATGGATTTATCGAGAAGAATAGCTACCGGCAGGCTATCGGAAATATTTGGTGAACGCACGGTGGAGATCGATTATTTTTTTCGTTCTCTGGGGATAGGACGAATTGCAGAAAAGATTTATGCTAACCTTGACCAGGAAAATAGAAATGACCTCATCGCCTATGCGAGCGGGGTGAATGCCTACATAAATTCGGGCAAAAAAACGATCGAGTCGGTCATCCTGCGGTACGATATCGAGCCATGGAGGCCGATTGATTCCATCTCCATTCACCTACTTTCCGCTTTTGACCTCTCCATCAACATGGATGAGGAGATATTTGCCCTGAAGGCTTTGAGGAAGCTGGGAGAGGATATGACGAAGGAACTTTTTCCCCGCTATCCGGAGGGAGGGAACACAATAATAGATGAAGTAAATAAGCTTAATCTCGACTTGAACTTACCCCGTGGATACAAAATGGCAAAAGAGAGATTTGGATTGTTTCAATCGAAAGGTGCGAGCAATAACTGGGTAATCGACGGGGCAAAATCTAAGAGCGGAAAGCCGATGCTGGCCAACGACCCGCATTTAAGGATCCAGATTCCTTCGGTTTGGCATGAGGTTCATCTAAACGCCCCCGGAATAAACGTGGTCGGAGCTACATTCCCCGGCTCCCCATACGTGCTCATCGGCCATAACCAGAACGTAGCCTGGGGGTTCACCGACGCCATGGCAGACCGGATTGACCTTTACATCGAGAGAATTAACCCGAAGGATCCTTATGAGTATTGGTACCAGGATAATTGGGAGCGCATGAGGACAGAAAATGTAGAAATAAAGGTTAAAGATGGAGGCGATTATAAAACCATAATCAGGGAGATTAAATACACCAAACACGGGCCAGTTATTAGCTCCACCGATATAGAGGTTGAAGGAGTTCTGTCCATGAAGTGGGCAGGAGGTGTAGTCGAGGATCAATCGATTAAAGGGCTCTCCATCCTAAACCGGGCGAAGAATGTAGAGGAGGCAAAAGAGGGTAGGAAATACGCCAGGATATATACCTTAAACATGGTGTATGCCGACGTAGACGGCAATATAGGATACCAACTTATCGGCGGCATTCCGGTGAGGGGAAAAGGTACAGGGATACTGCCGGATTCACTTCAGGGCAAAATTCCGGTTCCCGGCTGGTCGGGGCAATATGAGTGGAAGGGATTCATTCCCCACGGTGAACTTCCAAACCTCTCTAATCCTCCCACCCACTTCATTGCCACGGCCAATAATAAAATCATCGATGACACCTTTACGTATTTAATATCAAATACCTGGGCTCCTCCTTATCGGTATGAGAGAATCGTTTCTCTCCTGGAGCAAAAGGAAAAGCTCTCGCTCCAGGATTTCAAGCAGATGCAAGCCGATGTTTATTCTATTCCCGCCCAAAAATTTGTGAATGAGATTATCGAAGTCGAGACAAATGACCCAGGGGTAAAATGGGCTCAGAAGGAGCTAAACAGGTGGAATTATGAAGTGACATCCGGGAGTCTCCCCGCACTTCTATACGAGGTGATTAGGTCAAATCTCATCAGAAACACCTTCGAGGATGAGCTTCGGGAACTATACCCGGAGTTTCTATACACCCTCAATTTCAACTACAACATGATGGACAAGATAATGGATGAACCGGGCTCACGTTGGTGGGATGATATTAGCACCGCTGTTGAAGAAACTAGAGATCAAATAGTCGTAAAGAGCATAGAAGATGCTCTTCGAGAAATAAGAGAGACAATGGGAGTTCATAGAGAAAACTGGAGATGGGGCCAGCTTCACAAATATCGCTTTACGCACCCGCTGGGTCGAGTGAGATTTTTAGACAAGTTATTCAATCCCAAACCAATCCCCGCCCCGGGAGACAGGGACACCATAAACAATTCCTATTTCGGGTATAAAAGACATTATTACTCTGACGGCGAAACCTATGATGCAACCGTGATACCCTCCTACCGTTTCATAGTGGATTTATCGGACATCGGTAATGCCGTGGCGATGAATTCAACCGGGCAGTGGGGAAATCCCCTTTGCAGGCATTATTCGAATGTAATTCAAAGCTGGGCCGATGTAGAATATCATCCTCTTTATTTCGAGGAAAGCGACATTGAAAAAAATAAATGGAAAGAGCTTAGGTTGAGTCCGAAGTAGAGTTTATGCTGCCTGGTCCTTCGACCTTTCGGCATAGCTCGGTGCAGGCGTTGCCAAGGATATGCCTGACAAAGGACGAAAACATAGATCAATTTTGAAAGTACCGTGCCTTCGACCTGTTCAAGATGAGCGGATAAAGCTTTTTCCTTTCATTTGCTAAATTCTTGATTTACTATAATCTTTTTGTTTTCAAAAATAAACCCAAAGGAGGAAGCATCTATGGCGGCGAGTGCCTATGTTCTGGTGAATATCTCCGGCCCGCAGACCAAGGGGGCTGTAGGAAAGATCAGAAAAGTAAAGGGGGTAAAATCCGCACATATAGTTGCCGGCCCGTTTGACCTCATAGTCTTCGTAGAAGGGAAGAGTCAGGAAGAAATCGGCGAACTGGTCATATCCAGGATTAGAAAGACCCAGGGCGTGACAAACACGGTTACCTGCTTCGTCGTGGGCTAAAATCAATGTAGGAACGCAGAATCTTCACTAGGGAGAGGAATGCGTTCCTGATCTTACTTGTATAAACTAAAAACCGGTATTCTCTAACTACCTTGCATCTATTCTTTAATACTAGATATGACCTCTAATGCCTTAGGCACCACTTCTACCCTATGCTTTCCTGGTTCCAGAAGAAAGGATTCACCGTCGAGATGAGCAGGCAGCATGTGCTCAAGGCCGATTTCCATCCAGGGGGCGCGTTTTATTATCACTTCTTCGAGGCTCAAGTGCTTACCCTGGCGAACCTTAGGGATTTGAATAAGGCGTCTTAAAGGCGGCATATCCCTGATCACATGTATGTCCAGCAGGCCGTCGTCAATAGTAGCGTCGGGCGCTATCTTAAAATCTCCCCCCTGTGACGGGCCGTTAGATGCACCTATAAGAAGGACCAGCCCGTTGTAACTCCAGTCGGGAATGGCAATCTCCACCGGAAAGCCCTTGAAAATCAGCGCTTCCTGGACTGCTCCCCAAATATATCCAACTTCTCCTCGAAGTAGCTTCATGCTACGGTAGCGATAGGATACCGCACCGTCTAGACCGATGCCCAGGCCGTTTATGAAGTAGCGTCCTCCGAGTAAGCCGACGTCCACTCGCCTACGGAAGCCGTTGGCCAGGGTTTCGACGGCTTTGGAGATTTCGAGCGGTATTCCGGCCGCCTTGGGGAAGTCGTTACCCCCTCCGGTGGGTATCATGCCGAAAACTACCCTTGACCCGATGAGGCCGTTCACAACCTCATGTGCGGTACCGTCCCCTCCGACGGACACGATTTGGCCAAATCCCAGGCCCACCGCATCTTTGGCTAGCTCTGTGGCCTGTCCAGGCCCGGTGGTAATACGAAACTCGTAAGGAATCTTGTTCGCATCGAGTAGTGTTTGCAGGTAGGGAATCAGCCTTCCGGTTCTTCCGCGCCCCGAGACTGGGTTTATGATGAGTAGATATTTTTCTCTATTCAAAGAGTGTTTAACGTAAGTAGAGACGCATTGCAATGCTTCTCTACTAAAGTTCAATCTCCCACAGTTTTAAGAGCTGCTCCCTGGGGATTTCAAATGGGATGACGCTTTCGTCTATGTTTTCCCTAAAGTGTTTAAGCCCGATACCCAGAAGAGTGCATCTTAATATAGACCTTATGTGCTTATGCATGATAACCAGCAGGGTTTCTCCGGGATATCTCAGGGCAATTTTCTTGATTGTCTCTACAATTCGTTTCTGGGCCATTGGTATTGGCTCTGTACCTTCCGGTATGGGAATGCTGGTGGGGTCATCAAACCATATTTTGAAGTCGGAGTTCTTATCATCTAATAGTTCGTCTGTCTTCTGGCCATTCCATATACCGTGGTCTATTTCTCGTAGCCCCGGGCACACGTGGAGCGGGACCCCCAGATGCTCTGCGTATATCTGAGCCGTCTGATGAGCCCTTTTGAGACTACTGCATATGATTCTCTCGATACCTAGATTCTCGATCTGGGATAGGTTTGACTTTGCCTCGATTAATCCCTCTTCACACAAGGGCAGGTCGGTGGTCCCTATCAGCCTTCCCTCCAGGTTCCATATTACCTTGCAATGTCGTCCCAAATAAATCTTAGCTAACTTATCAAGGTCATTCATTTTATACTTCGTTATGCTCTCGGCTCATCCCAGAAAGAATACACCGGCCTTTGCATTAGTTAATTCAACTCGCTTTTTTTAAGGTAGGGTAAATATCTGCCGCCTAACAAGATGCGGCCCTGGTCCGACCCTTCGGTCAACCTGGCTACTATGTATTCCTTGTTCGCTCCTAAGATGTTGACACCGTGGTCCGATTCCACTAAACAGAGGAGGTTCATACTGCCACCGTTTTGGTTGGCCAGTTTGTAAATAGCTGAATAATTCAACAAAGCCGCCTCCACTGTTCCGCAGGGCATGGATGGGTTTTTTGCCCCGGAATGATATTCGTTGTGCTTAAACCAATCCGGGTCCGGATATCCGTGGAAATGAACTATGGGCAGCCCTTCTTTGATCAACTCCGGTGTGTAAAGCGCGGAGGCGAGGGCCTGGGCCAGTATGACATAGGTGTCAAATGAGGGCCGGATATCCCTTCTGTTGAGGTTGATCCCTTCGGGGACCTGTAAATAAAGCTTTCCTTTTATCAGCCCTATTCGGATTACATCGCTACCGGGGTCTAAATTAGTCTTATCGCACCCGGAGCGAGATGTTACTATCCATATATCGGGGACCTGCTGGTATATTTCTTGCTCCTTCACTACTGTTTTTAAGTACCATCGGCCGTTTTCGCTCTGCCTCAATACTTCCCTGCTGAAACCATCTACTCCGGGCATAGATTCCCATTCGTTTCTAGTGACCTCTTTGGGACCTTCGTACCTGGGGGCTTCGGCGATGGCGATGAACCCGTAAGAAACCCCGGTCCTTCCTTCCAGGATTTTTTCTACCACGTCCCGATGAGAGAGCCTGGTGATCTTTTCGCTGAATTTCGAGCCGGAGGGGAAAAGGTCGGTATTCTTTAACTGGCTGCCCAAGCGGGCCAGTTGAATGGCATAGCTAGACTCGCCCGGATTGTACTCGCCGATCTCGAATCTCTTTAGCACCGGGGGTTTTATAGGGGCATAAATCTTTGGTATCAAGGAATTACGGATAAATTCATCGAGTTGCTCCGCCGGAAAAATGGAGTCGGAAAGGTTCATGTTGATAATGGAGAACTTGTCTTCCGAAACCCCGATCACGATCTCGGACATCGTTCTTATCAGGTCTTTCAAGCCTAATGCTATCTTCTGGTCATAAGGGGTATTTTCATCCACGAATTCCTTGTTCAAGGAGGTCATGGTTATAATCTGGGTGTTGTAAGGATCCTGAAGGTACTTCGCGGTGATGTTATCGGCCCATCCGCTCGTCCTCAGTATTTCCATGACCGACATATCCGGCGAACGTACCTGCCGGTAAATCGCCTCAGCCATATTGCTTATCATCTTTCTCAAAAGCGAATAGGGCCGGTCGACGTCGATCACCGCATCTATGCTGCTTTTCACCTTTCTGATTCTCAGGATTTTGGCCGTGAAGCTGTTCGGCACTATCTCTGCCGCCTCCTTCCAGGACACCACCTGAACACCATAATCTTTTAATTTTTCCTCAAGGGTTTTTCGGAATTTAATAATGGTCTCGTTTCCGTATCCGTTCGGCAACGGCCTGAAAGTCACCCTCACCCTCTTGGCCATTTCCAGTGGATTTTTAGGGTTAACTATATCTTTCTGGGGCGGGATGCCGGTTAGGCTTATGATGGTTTCTAAATCTAAATCTGCAAGCTGGGTGTCGTTCATTCCCTCTGACCTCTCTATGCCTTCCTTCTGCATGCTGATGACAAAACGAAATAATTTAGTCTACTTTATCGTCTTATTCAAGCCGTTCTAGAATTTTTACTAGGTGCTTATAAGGCTACCTTCACCCTTTCACCCTGTCCTAGGGCCCTAAGCATCTCATTCCTTACCCGTTCCATCAGTATTTCCCTACCCTCCTTTCCCGGGGGAAGATGCTTTACATCGATCGGTGGAAGGATTTTGATCTTCATATTGCCACGGTTTATCCTTTTCGAGCCCCTGGACATAATCTCTTTCCCTCCGGTTATAACCATAGGTACAACCGGTACTTTGGCATAAATAGCCACCACAAACCCGCCCTTTTTGAACGGAAGCAACTTGCCGTCCGGGCTTCTTGTTCCCTCTGGCGCTATTAAAACCGAGGGGCCTGACCTGATTCTCTCCGCAATTTTTCTGATCTCCTGTGTATCCCTGCTCGAGCCGTCCCTCTCCACAAAATAGTTTCCGGTTATTCTCGACACCCATCCGACGAAAGGAACGCTGGCCACCTCTTTTTTCATAACCGCCTTCCACTCGATAGGGAGATAGCCGCAGAATGCGAATATATCGAATGAGCTCTGATGGTTGTACATGATTACGGAGGGTTCTTGGGGAAGGTTTTCCTTTCCCTCCAGCTCCACTTTAATGCCACAGGATGAAAGTATGAACCGTCCCCATGGTCTTATGGCGTATCTATTCACCCATCGGGGAAAGGTTAATGATAAAAAAACACCAATTACGCCCCAAAAAAATGTCCAAAAAACTATGGCAACCCAACAATAAAACGTTCTGAACATATGTTTTTTTTAGCCTGATTACTTGTAAGCTAAATTAATCATTAACCCAGGGTCTTGTCAAGAAAAAGCATATCCGATTGTAGGGCTAGGGTTCTAGTCCTAAACGCTGTAGATTTCGGTAGGTACGGAAGGTTACACGATATTATCTATGTCATCTACTCCGCCAGGCGGCTTTTTAGCCAGGTTTTTATGGGGTCGTTTATAGGGTATCGCCCGTCTTTTTCCAAATCGGCACCAGCTTCCTCCACCGCTTCACGAAGCATTTGTTCCGGAATCTCCGTTATTTCTGCGACGAATTTGCCCGAGCCGTCCGGGTAATTTTCGTAGAGGTAGAGTGCGGCTTGTTGATACCGTACATCTATGTAGAAATAATGGCCAACCCGGGCTTCCAATTCCTTTTGAATCCGGTCCATTTCTTCCAGGGTTTCCGCACCGGTACGCCGGTACCTTTCCCGGGGCTTTAAGTCCCAACGGATTTGAGATTGGAGGTCTTTGTCCTGGCGAATATCCTCTAATGTTTTCATTTCTTGGTTATTCCTCTTTATAGAATCGATTGCAGATTCGCTGTTAACCTAAATACAACGCTTGAATCTACCAGATTCTGTGAAAGTGGGCAAATCAGCGGGCTGAGAAGATCATCTATAATCAGAATGTGCACTGTTTTGCTTAATCCTCTAGAGACTTGATTCCGAAAAATGCGGCAAGTTCCTGTTTGATGAGATTTATCTCGTTCTCAAAATATTCAACGTAATCCGCAATTCTTTGCGCTCCGTGCTTGCCTATGGGTAAAAAATGATTTCCTGGAATCGCTTTTAACAGGCGATTTGGAAGATTGTTGATATAGCCGACAAATTCGTTGAACTCGGAGTTCGATGCCTGAGAAATCCACTCTTTATTCTTAACAAAATAGTCGTGGTAGATCTTTCGAGTGACCAGAAATCCCCAGGTTCCTTTATCAACTAGAGGATGGTAAGGGGCTATTTTTGAATCTCCGGAGATGTTGGCAACCAGCGGGTACTCGGTAAAGGCAAAGAAATTCTTATCCTCAAAGCTCTTTTCTATATTCACAACAAATTGGCCATTCTCGAAGCGCTCATTCGTTCCCATTAGAGCTACGGGAATGTCTCCCAAAAAACCCCTGAAGTAAACCTCCTTCGGGATGATATCATCGCTATTTAAGTGATTTTGATCCTCTATTTCCTTCCAGAATAAATCGTAATGAGAGTCTTCCAGTGACACCATGCTTTTTTCTGTCTTCTTCATACCGATTGTGCGGTCTGACGGGATCTGGAGGGCCGGGGAAGATTCTAAACCGAGGTGGAAAAGGACTTTTATTCCCAATGAACTGCAGGCGACGTTGAATGGCCTTATCACCTGCCCGGCGGCGCTCCAGCTTATGCCTATCACATCTTTGCCGAGGCCTTTTTCAGATATAAACCGGTCCACAATCTCGGCGGCCATCTTTCCCCAGTCGGTAAAAGTAAAGTGGGGATACACCTTGCTGTAGACCGGGTGATCGATTGGATAAGACGTTGCCAAAAAAGGATAACCCTTCCGATTAATCCAGTGAGCTAGAAAGTGCTCTTTGTTACAACCAGGAAAGCCGTAGCTGATTCTCCCCAAATGGGCCCATCCGGGGAAAAAAACGACCAAGGGTTTGGCAACGTCCCCGGGGAAAAATCTAATCAGAGATGGAAAGCCACCGCCAATCCGTATTTCTTCCTCTTCATAAAGTCGCATGTTCGGCTAACAGTATACATTGATTATCAGCCGCTGGGTGTTGCCATCGCTTTAGACATCAAACCTACTATTGCACACTACCATAAAGGTTTTGATGAGATTTACTTCGTCCTGGACGGCGAAGTAATGCTAGAGCTTTACGACCCCCAGGAAAACAAAATCTGGACTGAACATCTGGGCGCTAATGACCTGTGCCTTATCACCAAAGGAAGCCATCACAAGATCACCGGGGCGACGCAGAGTAACCGTCTTTGTGTGATTAGCGCCCCGCCTTTTCACATCGATGATGAACATCTATCCGATTGCATCTGAATAATAGCGCTATCAAGCTTGTCCCAAATAAGAGATTGATCATAAGAGTTCGTCCGGTACTAATCAAATGGCTCCAATTACGGACAAGAGGAAGCATCCCCTCTTTAATTCCCCCTGCTTCGACTTCATCAGCACAGGCCCTTCGACCAAGCTCAGGACCGGTTTAGTAAGTGGGGAAGAACAAGGGGGAGTAGGATCAAAAGACTATTTCAATGAATAAGGTTAGCACAGCGTTAGGTGTGTTACTACTGTTGAGCAAAACATTAATAACTTGCCAGAGATTTGCTTTCTACAAGCTGAGATTGACGCCATGTTATTCTCGACTCATAATTTCGCTAAATTTTAATAAAACGGAGAAAAGCGCGTGGAGGATTTCACCAAAAAAATTCCAAAGGCGGAACTTCACATCCATATCGAAGGAACCTTAGAGCCGGAGATGATGTTCATGATGGCCGGGAGAAACGGGATAAAACTTCCTTACCGTTCGGTGGAAGAGGTAAAGCAGGCTTACCAGTTTGAAAACCTGCAGTCCTTTCTCGACGTTTACTATGCTGGTGCTCAGGTTTTAAAAAATGAGGAGGATTTCTACGACCTAACTATGTCTTATCTCAAACGGGTGTCTCAGGACAACGTAAGGCATACGGAGATCTTCTTCGACCCGCAAACTCATACCAGGCGTGGTATTCCCTTCGAGACGGTAATAGACGGTATATATGGTGCGTTGGTCGACGGGCGGAGAGAGCTTAATATTTCCTCCTATCTGATTCTGTGCTTCTTGAGGGACTTGAGCAGTGAAGACGCCATGAGCACACTGGAACTAGCGCTACCGTTTAAGGATAAAATAATCGGTGTGGGCTTGGATTCCGACGAGATGGGTAATCCTCCCGGTAAGTTTACCCAGGTTTTTGAGAAGGCACGGCAAGCGGGCTTTCTACCTGTAGCTCATGCAGGCGAAGAAGGCCCGGCCGAGTACATCCGCGAAGCACTCGACAAGCTGAAGGTCCTCCGCATAGACCATGGAGTGCGCTGTGTGGAAGACACGGAGCTGGTGCAAGAACTGGCTAAAGAAGAGATTCCTCTTACGGTCTGTCCCATTTCCAACGTGAAGTTGTGTGTTTTCCCGAGCATGGAGAAACACAACGTCAAATATCTCATGGACCAGGGTCTCCTCGTAACTATTAATTCCGACGACCCGGCCTATGTCGGAGGTTATGTGGGGGATAATTATCTAGCCGTTCAATCTACTTTCAATCTAACCAAGGAGGATATCTACCGTCTAGCCAAAAACTCTTTTCAGGCCAGTTTCCTGCCGGAGACAGAGAAGCGGAAATACATCGCCGAGCTTGATGCTTTTATGGCTGCCAATAAATGAGCAAGGAAAGGGATATAATTCCGCACTTATTTGTCTAACTCACTGTGATTCCTGACTATTGTTGACGTCCACTAAGACACATTCCAAATTTCTGTTCACTATTTATCTTCGTTCATTATTTGTGAACATTAAATAATAGTGTACAAATTTATTATTGACAAATGTTCACTAAATTGATATGTTCATTAATAATGAACATCTGGATAAAGTGAACAAAGTATGGTGATGCCAAAGGAAACTCATAATAAAGAGGCTGAAATTCTTGAAAGAGCTTTAGAGGCTTTCAATAAATTAACCGGCTTGGGTTTTGTGGTTGAAGGGAGAGAAGTAGATATTGAAGGTCGCCAAGCTGATGTCATTAGCCTAGCAGTGGATGGAAAAGTTATTAGATATGTTGCTGAGATTGAAAAATTTCTTACACCAGTCAAAATTCATTTAATCTTTCTTGCGAAATTTGCACAGTTCCACCTAAAGAGAATAATTGTTACAGATTATATAAACCCAAATTTAGCTGAGCAATTAAGGAAATTGGATATACCCTTCATCGACATGGCGGGCAACGCATATATAAATGAACCTCCGGTGTTTATATTTATCAAGGGTAATAAACAAGCAATTGAAGTTCTTACTAAGAAACGAAAGATAAGGGCTTTTCAACCTACAGGATTAAAGGTCGTATTTGCTTTTCTGTGTCAGCCGGAATTAGTGAATGCCCCATATAGAGAAATTGCCAAGAAAGCAAAAGTTGCATTAGGAACAGTCGGCTGGGCAATAAGAGACCTAAATGCGGCAGGCTTTTTAATCGGGACTAAAAAGCGAGGCAGGAGGCTCATAAATAAGAGAAAACTATTGGATCGATGGACAGAAACCTATCCTGAAAACCTAAGACCGAAATTAATGCTTGGTAGATTCCAAGCCAATGAAGATGAATGGTGGAAGTTTACTCAAATACAAGATTTTGATGCCTATTGGGGTGGTGAAGTAGCAGCGGCGAAAACAACCCAATATTTGAGACCAGAAATTGTTACTATTTATGTAAAGAACGATCCAACAAGATTATTACTACAAAAGAAACTTGCAAAGAAACCAAACGGTAACGTTGAGATCCTTAAAGCTTTTTGGGAAATAGAGTATAACTGGCCTTATAAAGATTTAGTTCCACCAATTTTGATTTACGCGGATTTAATTGCAACTGGCGATGCCAGAAATACTGAAACTGCCAAAATAATATATGAGCGAGAACTTGCTAGACTTATCGGGGAAGATTGACCCTTTAACGGTTTCTATTTACGAAACCATAGCAAAGGTAGCCGATTCTTCCGGAATAAAGTATTTCATTGTAGGTGCTTCGGCAAGAGATATGATCCTAAGCTATGGTTATGGAATTAATACAACTAGAGCTACAGTTGATATAGATATAGGAATACAAGTATCAAGCTGGGAAGATTATAAAAAATTATCAAAGGATTTAGTCCAAACGGGAAGATTTACTAAATCAAGAGAATCTCAAAGGTTTCTCTTCAATAATAGTATCCCCATAGATTTTATTCCTTTCGGTAATATTGAAACCAAAGGCAATCAAATAACATGGCCACCAGAGGATGAAGCTATTTTAAATGTATTAGGTTTTGAAGAAGCATATAAAAGCGCTACTATGGTTAGATTAAGTTCAGATCCGGTACTGGATATACGTGTTGCTTCTCTTGCAGGTTTGACTATTTTGAAATTAATATCATTCAATGATCGCTCATCAGGGAGTGATAAAGACGCTAAAGATTTGATTCTAATATTTGATCATTACTGGGAAGCTGGAAATGAAGATCACCTTTATGAGAAAAATCCAGATATATTGGAAGAAGAAGATTTTACTTTACCTGTAGCAAGTGCCAGACTACTCGGGAGGGATATAGCAAAAATTATAGATAATAATATTAAGAATAAACTACTAGAAATACTTGAAAATGAAACAGACGATAAAGGTCAGTTTCGATTTTTGAGCCAAGTGACTGCTCGTGAAATTGATTCAGAAAAAATATTTGAGCAAAGATTAAATCAACTTAATGCTCTGAAAAAAGGTCTTAAGGAAAGATAAAAAAGAATCTTTAATAGCAAAGGGTGTGATCCTGAAGAGGACTCAAATCTGGATGAAGATTTAAAAAGCATTCTCTGGATAGAGAAATTAAATTATAATGAGAAAACAAGTGATGTCAGAAGAGAAGAATTGGGGAGGTAAGCTATGAAGGATGACAAAAAAACCAATCCGAAGAAAACGAAAATCGGCAAAAAGATAATAATAAAGAAAGATAAGAAAGATTATTTCTCTTCATTCAAAAGGGCTTGGGAACAGGCTAAAAAAACAGTTTCAGGAGTTTCAGAATCGGTGAAGGAAGCCGTACCTAAAAACTTTGAAGAAGCCAAAGAGAAAATAAATACATCTGTTGATTTTGTAGTGGATAAAGGAAAAGAAGTCCTGGATGATAAAGCTGAATTAATTAAGGTCTATCCAAGAAATGTAAAACTCAAATTTAAGGATGATATAGAGCTGATCAAGAGTGAATGCTCGCTACTGAACGAGTGGAAAGAAAACAAATTACCACCCGTAGTAATACAGTCCGCTATTTATGCCGCTGTAGCAATGGGTCTAAAAATAAACGAACTCGAGCTTGCCCGCCTATCAAGAGATGTTATGGATAGCGATTCCTCTTCATTGCAAAGAATCATTTCTACTTTTTTCGACGCTCAACAACTAACAAAGATTAATACTTGGATCGATAAAGTGCCTGGAAAAGAGACAGTGGGAGGAATGTATCATAGAATAGAACATGGGCACGACATAGAAGCTTTAGTTCACTTGTTCGAAAAACATGAGCTAGAGGGTGTTATGGCATGGTTTAATCATATAGCCTTAAGAGACTTCTGGACACCTGCCGGCGTACCGTATTTACCCAGCGGAAGCGGTTCAGTTTATGAATGGTTATGTGAATTAGGAATTTCTTCCGAAGCAGCTGCGGACTTACTTACTATAAATTCTTGGGAAATGATGGCAGCGATCCTCGCATATAATAGCAGCAAGAAAATGTATGGATTTATAAGGGACACTATAGGAGATAAAAGAGCTAAAAGAAGCTGGGAGAGAGGACTAGAGCTAGAAGAATTGGGAGATTATGAAGCTGCTGATCATTGCTTCCAGGATGTTTTGTCTTATATATCCGAAAGGCATCATGTAGAAATTTGGTATGCAACTAATTTCTTATCTCGTGCCCAGAAACAAGAAAAAGAAAATTTATGGTATGAAAATTTAACCCGTTGTTATGACCTCGCAAGCAGAGCACGTCTTAAGTTATCGAGTGAAAGTACAATTCCTTATCAGGGTGGAATACTTATTAACTTGCGAGGATTGGCAACAACCTTGATGGTCAGTTCCTGATGCGCCAGGGGAGGAAATATAAATACCATCAAAGGGGTTATGAACAGCGGCGTAGATGATTTACTAAAAACAGCCAACTACCTAAAGGATAAATGGTTTGAAAGACCTTTCTCAGCTATTGCAAATGAGGCCCTTGCACTAAATCTATTAATGGCATCTCCTTTCAACTTAGGATCAACCTATACACCTCTATATGTTCGCAACCGTATTGCAAATACTCTGGGGCAAATCGCATCAAAAGATGACGAAGCTGGAATGTACTCTAGAGAACTGTTAGAGAGTTTTAAAAGGAAATATCCTCTGGCATCTCCGAACGTATAATCTACTGGCTTTGCGTTTTTACTTGAGAGCAACTAAGCTACAAAAACTTCCGCATTGCTTTCTTCCATATCCTTTCCCTCAAACGCTTCCCTCAGAACCTCCTGCATCAACAGTTCGGTTTCCTCTTTTGACTACTTAATCTGTTCCTCCAACTCATCACGAAACTTAATAAACTGTAAAACTATTTAGAATCAAGCTTGGCCGCAAGCGCGTGTAAGCCTCTCCGGTCAATCTTGCCCACTTCGTTCCTGGGGAGTTCTTCGACAAATGTCCAGCGGTCGGGCACCTTGTAGGCCGCCAATCTTTTGGCCGCGTAGGCAGAAAGCTCTTTTTCTCCGGGAGGGTTCTCTAAACCTGGTTTTAATTCGATGAAGGCGTGTATAAGCTGTCCGTAGCGCGGGTCGGGCGTCCCGACCACCCCGCTTATAATCACATCCGGGTGGTCATCGATTACTTCCTCTACTTCACCGGGTGCAACGTTTGAGCCGCCTTTTATGATTACTTCCTTTATCCTTCCGTTAAAATGGTGGTAGCCGTCTTCATCCCTTCGCCCCAAATCGCCTGTCCTGAGCCAGCCGTCCAAGAATGTTTTTTTCGTGTTCTCGGGGTCATTCCAGTATCCAATCATCACCGAAGCGCTTTTAATCAGGATTTCTCCGATCTCCCCATCAGGAACATCTTTACCATCCGGATTAACTAGGCGAATTTCGACGCCCTCCCTGGGCTTCCCTATTGATC
This sequence comes from Thermodesulfobacteriota bacterium, assembly GCA_035559815.1. Lineage (NCBI taxonomy): Bacteria > Pseudomonadati > Thermodesulfobacteriota > Thermodesulfobacteriota bacterium. Next base: position 17,721 of record DATMAT010000063.1, on the reverse strand, counting down.
CTCGCTTAATCAACCCGAACGGTGGGTTTATGCAAGCACCCTCGCATTCGGTGAGACCATATAGCTGGTTCAATTCATAACCGGCAACCTTGTTGAAGTGTTCATATAAATCATGCGATATCTGGTCTCCTCCGCATTCTACTTCCTTGAGGCAGTTAAAATCAACCGACTGGGCCTGGGGATGTTCTACTGCATCAAGTAATTGCGCAGGGAGAATCACGGTGCGGGTTGGACGGTGCTTTATCAAGGCTTCGAGAAATAGAACCGGGTCGGTTTTTTCTAATATGACCACTGTACCACCTGCATATAGAGTAGGGAAGGTCACTCCAATTGACGCCCCGGCATGACAAATCGCCGTGGCCGCCAAAGAGACATCTTCTTCGGTTAGGCACTGCGAGATTTTACGGCTCGAAGCGGTATGGAAAATCGAACCGTGAGTATGGGTGACCCCTTTTGGTTTATTGGTGCTGCCGGAGGTATATAGAATCATTGCCGGGTCGTTCTCCTGGACTAATGGCCATTCCGCATTCTCCGGCAGATTTTTTAGAATCCTGCTCCAGGAATTTTCCATATTTGTGGGTTCATCGCCGAATACGTAGATCCCTTGAAGGGATTGCACTGAATCCTTTATGCCTTCGGCTCTGGGAAATAAACTTCCATCTGCTATCAGCACCTTAGCTCCACAGTGATTGACTGCATAGATTACCTCGTCGGTTTGATAACGGTGGTTTAACGGAACCGCTATAGCACAAATTCTGAAGCAGGCAAAATAAAGTTCGACTAATTCGACACGGTTTTCCATGAAAATAGCTACCCTATCGCCGCGGACAATGCCCAGGCTTAAAAGGGCGCGCGCCGACCTATTCATCAAATCATAAAGTTCTCGATACGAGGTTGACCTGCCCTTAAAGATAATCGCCTCTTTATCGGGAGTATTCTTGAGCGCTTCTGCAAATAGATCGTGAAGTAACATACACGAACTCCTATATATGACTTAACAGCGTTTTTATCCTACCCTGTGAATGAGCCACGTCTAGCGATTATTTCACAAGGACTGAACCCCTGTCAAGAAAATAGTGCGATGACGGGGTTGGTTAAGCTTCCGCTTAGCGCTTTATTACGATCGACGACGAATGGTAAATCCAGTACATTTAATTAGAAGTATATTCCTTAAAGACGGAAACTGTACCGGAGGAATCATGCAGGAAATCCTTCCCGGCATCTTTCATTGGGCGACGTTCCATGAGGGAATCGAACAGGACGTTCATTCGTACTACATCGCTGTTACCAGACCGGCATTCTTGATTGATCCCAGAGTCTCTGTGGAGGGGATAGGCTGGTTCAAAAAGAAGAAGCCGCCCAGGCACGTTTACTTAACTAACCGGCACCATTATCGCCACAGCGGAAGGTTTGCTGATTACTACGGAGCAAAGGTGTGGTGCCATAAAGAAGGACTCCACGAGTTCACCCGGGGAGAAAAGGTGAAAGCGTTCAATCATGGAGACGAACTGCCCGGCGGAATACTGGCGCTTGAGGTCGGAGTATTGTGTCCGGAGGAGACAGCCTTTTATATCCCCTTAAATGCCGGGATCCTCTCCATTGGAGATGCGTTAATACGTGAGGATGGCGAGCTGGGTTTTGTCCCAGACTATTTAATGGGTGATGACCCCAAGGCGGTTAAGCGCGGCTTACGGAAGGTTTTCCTATCGCACCTTGAACTGGAGTTTGACCACTTGCTCTTCGCCCATGGCGAGCCTTGGATTGGAGGCGCCAAGAAGGGATTACGACGGTTCTTGAAAGGGCTCCGAGTCTAACCCTTTGTGTTTCCCCCCTTACTAAGCCCGTCCTGAGCTCGGTCGAAGGGCCTGTGCTGAGCAAGGTCGAAGCAGGGGGAATTATAGAGGGGTGAAGAAACTAAGCCGTCCTAACTTCCGTATATCATCCAAGCAGGAGAATTTTCGCATCGCCACGGAACTGTCTAGAACTTCATAGAACTAAGAAAACGCTTCACCAACGCCTATCCCATTTTTTGAATTTCCAAAACACAATCGGATATAATGATATATATACGGTTTAAGGAGGTAATTGCCCATGAGGAGTTTAAATTTTTTGAGCTCATTAGTTTGGTTAATTGTAGCGGTTTTTATGCTTGCGGTTTCATTCACCTATACTCAAGCCGAAGAAGAGAAAACGGCGGCACCCGGAAGTGTTACTGTGGAACTAAAAGCTGTCGGTGACTCCGGTGTGTCTGGTCAAGCGTCTCTGATGCCTATGGGCGATAAAACCATGGTCTCTATAACCCTGACCGGAGCCCCCGAGGGTGTTGCTCAACCTGCGCATATTCACCAGGGAACCTGTGAAAAACTCGGCGCGCCAAAGTATCCGCTTAGTGCGGTCGAAAATGGGAAGTCCGAGACGACTGTAGAGGCCAAGATCAGCGACCTTACCACCGGAGACCTGGCCATAAATGTTCACAAGTCGGAGAAGGAGATGTCAGCATATGCCGCCTGCGGCGAAATTCCAAAGAGTTGACGATTACCTGAAGTGCCGTGAGCGAGTTGCGCATGCGGGCGAATCCGTCATCATGAGTATCCTTGCTTCCTGATTATTCGCTGGTAGACATATCTCTTCTGATATGGAAGGGCTTCTTGGCTTCGTGTCCAGGCTTAAAGTAGGGAACGCAGATCTGCGTTCCCTACAATTTTGGTATCGTCTTTGTGGAGTAACCCTCCGGTCATCGAAGCTCGAACTATTTTATATTGGAAATGACATAAACCCTAATCTCCGTGGTCGCGGGTAAATACGAGCAAGGAGTTAGCCGGTATGACGATCGAGGCCGACGCAGGCAAACCATGTAATGGGACTCCGCCTACGAATATCCGGCCGCCGTTGCCAGCCACTCCGGGATTGGGAAGATCTTCATAAAAATCGCTGTTGAATGACTCAATCCAATCGCCTTCCACAGGAAACCCCAGTGTGTAATTATAAAATGTATTATCGTTCAGGCTGGCCACTACAATGACATCTCGCCCCGCTCCTTCGATCCAACGGTGAAAGGCTAGAATTCGGTTCCGGTTGTGAACGTGAAAGACGTTGACCGCTCCCACCCTCAAGGCCGGATGTTTATGCCTGAGCCGGATCAGGTCCTTCATGAAGTGGAGGTGGTCGACTACCGTTTTATCGCCGCTTTCCAGCCCTCCCCACCAAATCAGGTGGTCAGGGGAGCGGGAATCGTGCCACTGCTTGTCCTCCAGCAATTCCTGTCCCATGAAAATCATCGGGATACCGGGGGCGGTCAGAAGGAGACCATTGGCTACCCTAGCTCGGCTGCGCGCATACCACGACCGGTGATTACCGGGGTCGGCCAGAGCCGGCAAACGTTGCCCGCGGTCTTTGTAAACTATGTCATGGTTCTCCACACAGGTCACGGCGTTCCACTGATGCTCAAACCCCGGTAGCACCAATGAGGAAGCTATATGGTCAAGATTAACGGCAGCATTCATTCCATAAGAGGATTGTCCAATTGCAGCACGAAGTGTATTGCGAAGCCCATCGTGCTGGGTCGTATCAAAGCCGGCTCCGCCATGAATTCGGGGACGGACCACCGCTGTATTGACCGGCCAGTATTCGGCGTTCTGAAGCGCTTCGGGCTTGGTGTGGCGAACCGTGCTGGTCAGGTCCTGACAAAAGAGCCAGCCGGACTGGCTCATGTGGTCGATCACGCTGACCTCGTCGTAGCGAAGTCCGTCAATGTGGAATTCTTTTAGGTAATACACGGCGTTGTCGATCAGGAATTGCCTTACTTCTCCTTTCCAGAACGCAAAAACCAGTCCTCCGGCCCATCCCTGGTCGGTGAAGTAAAGGCTGTTATTCTGGTCGCCGTTTTTCCGGCGGTCAAAGAAATAGATGCTCTCATCGCCGAAATCGCCGCCTGCATGGTTGTAGACCACGTCCAGAATCACGGCAAGGCCATAAACGTGGCAGAGGTCGACCAGAATCTTGAGCTGGTTCATGGAGCCGCGCGCGTGGTCTAGGGAAAGGGTCTCCTTACCCTTTCGGGAAAGGAGGTCATTAACGAAGGTAAGGTATTGGCCTAGCTCTTCCTCGTCATCCACTCCGTAGTCCATCTCCGGGGAAAAATAATCGGTGCCGTTATACCCCATGCTGAACATGGTCTGGAATTCGACGATGGGCATGAGCTGAACGGCAGTGATGCCGAGCCCCGCCAGGTATTCTACTCGCTTTACCACGTCCAGAAACTTGGCCACCCGGTTGGGCCTGTCCGGGCCATAATAGCAGCCCACATGTAACTGGTAAATAATCATGTTGTGGAAATAGGGTGTGCGGTATTGACTGTCGTGCCACGGATACAAGTTCGGGTCTCGCAGGATGCAGTTAGATTGAGGCCAATCTGGCGTCAATTCACGGGCGTAGGGGTCCCTTTTTCTGCCCTCGGACCCCTCTCCCACCACATAGAACATGTATTCATCGCCCTCTTTAGCTTCGGCGTCAAATCCGGTCCAGCGGCCGTCTGGGCGTTTAAACAGCGCGGTTGATTCGTCTCGTGCCCAATTATTAAAGCTTCCCATCACATGTACTTCCAACGCCCCGGGGGCCCAGACCCGGAATGTGGCTCCCCCCGCTGGCAGCAGGTTCCCTCCCATCGGGGTCTCATCGTTGATATGTTCTTGGGAAAGCGGCATCTCGATTCCCTTTCTTTAGGCGAAGCTCGGTTTCGTTACCGCTGGCTATTATACAATAGGCGCCACGGAAGCACTATTACCGACTCAAAACTTTCTCTAACGCCTTGACAGCGTGTTATACTAATTTCAGGGGTGGATAAAATTGGGGATAATATTTGAAAAGAACATAAAAAAGATATTGTTCTTTTTGTTTGCTCTGGTTTTATCTGGCTGCGGCATGTCTGGAAAGAATTCCGTTCAAACAAGCCAGGAAGGAATAACCCAGGCCTATTTAGGATGCCTCATGTATAGCTCCGATATACTAAAATGCCAGGACCTAAGGTGGGGAGCCATGCTCGCTCTATCCAATAGACAGAAGGAAACAACCGTTACCATAGAGGACCTGGATAAAGCGACTCCGGTAAAGTGAAATGTTCAGGGGTTAACGTGTTTGCGAGTTTGCGGGTTATAAAAAACGGAACCCGGAAACCCGAGGGTCAGGTCTTGAACCGAGAATTCAGGCTTAAGGAAAAGGATGCCCCCCCTTTTTTCGAGGTCCTTTCCACCGGTGGATTCCCGGCCGGTGGGGCGAAATGGAATCTTCTACTTTTTAGAATGTACATGGATAGATAAAGTAGAATCCGCTGGCAACACCTACGGGATCAGAACCGGCGTTTCTTCGTCGAGTGCACGTGCTTTTTGAGGCGAGCGGCTTTTATCGGCGAGTTACCGACCGAACCAGGCTGTGCCGGAGGCCGTAAGCGAAGTAAATTACCAGTCCTATGGCCATCCAGATAATCAGCCGTAACCATGTATCACCCGGCAGTGAAAGCATTTGCAATAAACTCAGGGCAGCGCCCAGAATTGGCACCAGAGGAACTAGCGGCGTCTTGAACGGGCGTGGAAGTTCCGGACGGGTATAACGTAGCACCAGCACGCTTATACTGACTATAACGAAGGCGAGTAGGGTACCAATAGAAACGAGCTCACCCAGAATGCCGATGGGGAATAGGCCGGCAAAGAAAGCCGCTAAAATACCTGTCACTATCGTTGTAATATACGGCGTTCGGAACCGGGGATGCACCGCTGCAAACTGTTTCGGCAGCAAACCGTCCCTGGCCATGGAATAAAAGATTCGAGGCTGTCCCAAGAGAAATACGAGGATCACGGAGCTGAGTCCGGCAATTGCCCCGATTTTAACAAGGGGACGTAACCAGAAAAGCTCTGAACCTACTGAGTCCACAGCCACTGCAATGGGGTCCGGCACCAGTAGCTGGTCATACTTCACGATGCCAGTCAACACCAGTGCCACAGCTATATATAACAGTGTGCAAACCCCGAGTGAGCCTAGAATGCCAATCGGCATATCTCGCTGGGGGTTTCGCGCCTCCTGCGCTGCCGTGGAAACAGCGTCAAAACCGATGTAAGCAAAGAATATCACGCCAGCACCCCGTAATATACCACTCCAGCCAAAGTGTCCAAAGGTTCCCTGATTTGGTGGTATGAAAGGTTTCCAGTTCTCCGTATTGATGAAAAATAGACCCACACCGATAAAAAGCAGTAACACAGAGATCTTGACAAATACCATCACGTTATTTGCGGCGGCCGATTCCTGAATTCCCACCACCAGGAGAAAAGTCATCACTACAATAACGAAGACGGCAGGTAGATTGATAATGGCGCCTGTGCGTATCCAACCCATGGTTGCATCGAATGCCAATGGAGAATTTGAAAGTTGCTCGGGAATTACAATGCCAAAGTCTTTGAGGAAACTTACCACATATCCGGACCAGCCGACGGCTACAGTAGCCGTGCCGAATAGGTATTCCAGAATAAGATCCCATCCGATGATCCATGCAAAAAACTCACCCAGAGTTGCATACGAATAAGTGTAGGCACTGCCAGCGACGGGAATCATCGAAGCCATTTCTGCATAGCACAAGCCGGTCAACGCACAGCCGATACCCGATATAATGAAGGATAGTACTATGGCCGGTCCTGCATACTGTGCGGCTGCCTGACCAGTTAGCACGAAAATACCGGCGCCGACGATGATACCGATACCAAGGGTTATCAGATTAAAAGGACCCAGCACGCGTTTCAGACTGTACTTTTGGTCCTCTGCTTGTTCCACCAATTCAGCGATAGTCTTCTTCGCCAGAAATCGTCTGTGCATAAGTCTCTACGCCCCGAACGATAATAGTATCCTAAATAATATGCTATTTATGATGGAAAGGGAATGTCCAAGTATGTTTCTTATGAAAGGATTTGTCGGATTTACAACTAACCTGGTTATGAAAGGTGTTGATCTTACAATGGTTCAAGAGTTGTTATGCCATAAATCAATTGTGATGACGAGGCGGTATTCGCATTCAACTCTAGAGCTAAAAAAAGAAGGCCGTTGAGGGTCTCAATTTTGAAAGGATGGGCACCTCTTCGGGCACATCTCTTAAAAAGGCGGAATCTCCTTATTTTGAAACTGTACCGTATCTAGCCGCAATTAAGTGATAATTGATGGCGGCCCCTACGGGATTCGAACCCGTGTTTCTGCCTTGAGAGGGCAACGTCCTAGGCCGGGCTAGACGAAGGGGCCTTATCGGTTACATGGTAATTTAGCATACCGAAGGATGAAATCAATATAAAACTGAATTTAAGCTTGCGCCTGTTTGGAGCTATCGAGCGGGGATCTTTTCAATAGGGCAATAACAAGTGAGGTCTCGTAGAGCTCTTCACAGCCGAAAATGATGGAGAGAAAAAGTAGGCTCTCCATATTCCATATCCAACCGGCTCCGATACCGACTAAGCTCAAGCCGACAAGTCCGATACGCATAGATCGCACTAGGGCCAGTGCTCTCATTGGGTCGAGTGACTCTTGGAGCACCTTCTTCACTCCCCAGGATAAACTCCAAGAAACCATAGCTAAGCCTAATATTAGAACCAGGATGGCAAGATAGATGTTCGAGGGAATCTCGGTCATTGTTCTTTCCTCCATTGGCTGGAGGTGACAAACGATGAACTCACATAGATTTATGATGCGGATTTAAGAGCTTTTGATTCACGCTAGAATTGGACCACATTGGAATTTAAACTAAGCGGTTAGCGAGTTACCGTGTTAGCGGGTTTGAACTAGAATCTAACCATGGTGTTTAAATCTGGCTCTTGATGGACAGTTTTTGTCCAGGTTAGTACTTATACTATGGTTAAAACATGGTGGATAAAACTAATGTGGAGACATGCCATGGGGTGTCTCGATTGATGCTTCAACTGTTTTTGAATTTGTGCTAAAATGGGCTGAGACTGGGGAGAGCGATTATGCGGAGTTTCGTAAGTTTCCTTTACAAACTCGCCAGGATTCTAAACGATATAACTACCCTTCTCGGCGGTGATCCCAAGAGAATCGGCAGGCGTGCAAAGAACAAGCTGGTCGGCAGGAGTATAGTAAAAAAGATCTGGAGGTTCCCTTTTTGACCACTGCCATGAATTCGTCAAATGATTTTGGTTTAGTGCTGGTATCCAGATTATCGGCCGTCAACGAACACTCGGAAACCGCTTCTCTTAAAGTTGATTTCAGAGAAGGATTCATGTCTATCATCAAGGGGGCGATAGAAAGCTCGGCTCCAGAGCTTTACAAAACCCTCTTTGAAAAAAGGACGGTAAAGCCCTATACATTTGCCGTATCTTTTGGAAATGAAGTGAGGGTAGAAAACGATGAGCTTTTTTTCAAAAGCCCAATAGAGTTTAAATTCAGCAGCAACCATCCGGACATACTCATCATGGTTTATAACCATCTCTTGAAAACTAAGGAATTCCCAATACGCAATGTTACATTTAGGGTAGAACATAACGACATCATCAAGCCTAAAAGACTGGAGAAAAATGAGGTTATTCTCAGGACCATCTCTCCTATACTCATAAGAAGTCACAAAAATGAAAGACACTATGTTTGTCCGAAGTGCTTCAACTTTGAGGGAGATAACGATTTTGAGGAAGCCTTCAAGTTCAATATGGATGAGCTTTGTCGGAATCTCCTCAGCTTGAATGACGCCACCGAGGTTATATTCAATCCTATCAAGTTAAGGAAACTCGTCATCAAACACATGGGGCTAAAGCTCCCGGGATTTGTTGGTACTTTTTCTCTGAAATCAGACCCAGGCATTCTAAACCTTATAAACCTAGTTGGTCTCGGCTCGAGACGTGGACAGGGCTTCGGGATGGTTGAGGTGGTGAGGGAGATATGAATGAAGAGAAGGAAAACAAAATAACTCTTTACCCATCAAACTGGCTTTACAATGCGGGAGTGGTGGGGTTCGTTCGGTCTATCGAGATTATCGAAAATCAATTAGACAAGACTTATTTAGATACAGATGGCAGAGCTCATATAGAAGCTCAACTATTTGATGAATTAGATGTTAAGAGAAGATATTTCTCAGAAGACAAAATTTCATCAATAATTGGAAACGCACCGATTTATAGAAATTATTTACAATCAAGTTGGAAAGATGCTTTTCCCCACTTTGTAAAATCCCTGAGGAATATTCGAGAGAATAGCAATATAAACTGTGGATTATGTCTTCAAAAATTCAGTTTTGACCAAGCTGAAATAGATTTTCTTAAAAATCAAGGACTATCCAAGTTTTTAGAGGGTATAACCAAGTTGGATGTAAGATTTCATAATGATATAGCGCCTTCTCAAAAGTTTCCCAATGGCTTTTGGAATTTGAATTCAAGTATTCCTATATGTTATCTATGTAGTTTTATAATCGTCCACCACCACCTTGCCCTCACAACACTTCAAGATAACTCCCAAATCTTCATAAATGCTCCATCTTTTAAAGTGATGTATCACCTCAATAAATTTCTTGGAGATATTTACACCAAGCAAGGAGCAAAAGATGTAAGGCAGATACTCGGCATGAGCGTTATCGAATACGCCACCAAAATACAGGCTACGCTTGGCGAATGGACAGGAATGAATATTGAGGTCGTGAGCAAATACAGGAAAAAAGTTGCAAATACAGGTAACCCAAACCAGGATTACAAAGTTGAAATAGATTTTTTTAGTTTGCCTTATGAAATCATCAGAATTCTTTCGGATAAGGAAATTGCAAACCTTTTGAATAGTATAGGTGAGTTCAAGGTGCTAAATATTGTGTTAGATGGAAAGCTTACAAAATTGGTGGAGGATGCATATAGGATGTTGAGAATTGGTTTAAAACCTTTCAATGAACGAAATAAAAGTGAGAAGGAGTTTTTGAATGACTATCTTAGGTTATCAACAAATAGAAGTAAACCATTTTTAGTAGCCCAAAAAATGCTCAAACTTTATGCATCAATTGAAGAGAAAAACAAAAAAGAGGTAATCCTATGAGTACAGAAACCAATCGAAATGAGACACTTGAACAAATCTTCGCGGATTTAGAAAGCAAAATAAGGAACGGTTCAATAACAAAAGATGATTTCGGTAAAGGAATAAAGGAGTTAAAAGCTAATTATAAAAAACTTCAAAGCTTGCTTGAATGGGCAAAAGAGGCAAAGCCTCAAGATAAAGGTATTTACAGATTATACAAACAAGTATCTTATGAGAACACAAGCGATCTAGCCGAATCATTGAGAAAATACGGCTATAGTCTGGTAACTCCTTCAGAAAAGGATACTAGTGAGCAGAGTAAGAAAAAGAACGAATTGAAGGAAGTATTTGTAAAACGGCAAGGCTATCGCCTTATGGAATTAACTAGGCTTGGTAAAAGAGATGAAGTTTTTTATGGACTCTTGAGAATCTTCTGGTCATTCAAACTCCAATTCCGCCTAGACTTAGCTGAAGCATTCAAACCCGTTTACTCAGATGAATTATTCAAAGTGCTTATTCTTTCCTTCTTAAGTGGTGTGTTAGGAGAGCAAGAAGAATGAAATAAACAAAATCTTAATAAGAGGTGCATTATGAAAAATATCACCATAACAGTAATTTTTGAAGGTTTCGCTCTCAACCGTGATGAGAAAATAGGAGGGAACATACTTTCTATCAAAAAACTGAGAAGGGCTAGCGGAACTTATAGCTTCATCGGGAAAAATGCTATTAGGCATTATTTGTTTGAAACGTTACATAAGCGATTCAAAGACAACCAAAATAATACAATTTGGGGAAAAACACTTGTTAAAGCTGAGGACGTTATTCAATTCGATATTACGCAGGAGGATATTCTAACCAGTCCCGAGCTAGATGTTTTCGGCTACATGTTCACCACTGGAAATAAATCTATAACCCGTAAGGGGCCGCTAGGCATTACTAAAGCTGTCGCACTTGAACCTTATGAAGGGGATATGGCTTTTTATGCCAATCACGACCTAGTGAAAAGGGCAAAAAATCAAGGAGTAGAAACGGAACCAGACCCTTTCAATAAAGAAGAAAACATTTCATTCTACAAAGTCAGCTTTACAATTGATTCAGAAATGCTAGGCAGGGATGAGTGGATAGCTGATGGTTTTGATTCTTCTCAAGGCGAAGTTGTTATTAAGTACAAGGAAGCAAACACAGAAAAAGAATTGAAAATAGTAAAAAAGAATGTTAAATCAGAAAAAATTAGAAATTCAAATAAGTACAAAATCACTTTTGAACTCGATAATAACAAAAAGAGAGAACGTATACTACAAATCCTTGAAGCTATAAAAGATGGTCTGTATGCTCAATCCAGTGGTGAAACAAACACAATAGTTCCCCTTTTCCTCATTGCAGGTTCCGTAAAAGTTCCAACCCCTGTGTTTCATTCCTTTATTGACGTGAGACGGGAAAATGGTCAGTACAAAGTAATCGGTGTTCAGGATGGACTTAGAAATTCTTGGATAGATGGGAAGGTGTATATCCAGGATTGTGAACGGCTAGGAGTTGACGAATATCTAAAGAAAGATGGAAAGGTAACTGATAATTGGGATGAGTTGTTACAAACAATTGGCATAAAAGATAAAAGTGACAGCCAACAAAATCAGCAAACACTAGATGAAAAAGATAAAAATTCTGGTTAAAGAAAAAATTAGGCAAATCTTGCAATGAATAAAGAGTCAACCACAAAAGCCTTACGTATAAGAATCTACCAACCACAAGCACACTATCGTGTTCCGTTTACCTATCAACGGAGACATACTTACCCCATCCCGCCTTACTCTACAGTGATTGGACTTTTATGCAATGTGTTGGGAATAAGGAATCTGAAGACACAAGGGGAACCTAAAGAAGATGCGAATTATAAGAAATTAAAAGAACTAAAAATCTCCATAGCCGGAAGGTTTGAAAGCAAAACAACTGAATACACGTGGCTTAGAAATCTTTCCAAAGACAGTCATATAATAAGGTTTGGCTCTACAAATATCAGAGAAATCAACGGTCATATCGAACATATAGGTGGTCAAAGCCCTGTTCTAATTGACATTCTTAGTGAGGTAAAACTGTTCATTTACCTGGCAAACAATGATGAAGTTTTTTTAAAAAAGATAAAAACCAGTTTAGAGAATCCTACACAACGTCTTTATCCCATCCATTTGGGAAGAGCGGAGGATTGGATAGTTTTTGAGGAAATATCTAGTATTTTTGAACTAGAATACAAAGAAAAAATCCAAGACGGCAATTACCGCAACTTTTTCTGGATACCTAAACATTATGTTCGCAATGGGCAAACACCGGGGCTCCGCTACAGAGTGCCAACCTTCTATAAATTAACCAACGGCGTCAGAAACTTTGAGTACGAAGACGCTTTCTTAAATGATGGAAAGATTATCGGACTAAAAGGTTACTTTGACGAATTTGAAGAAAACAACGTGAAAATCAGAATGCCTGTATTTTTCTCAGGAAGACGGGATAATGGATCGACCACATAGAATCCTGGCTAAAAGCATCAAAAAGCATAAAGAAACAGATAGTCAGGAGAAAGGTGAAATATATCTCAAGGAACATACTCGTGATGTTTGGGATGCCTTTGAAAATCTCTCTAATTCTAAAAACCTCCCTGACAAACACATAGATGAAGCAGTAAAACTGGCAATCCAGATTGCCATAATGTGCCATGACTTCGGAAAAGTTCTTCCTGCATTTCAGCAAAGAACCCTCGGAAACATTGATTACAAACCTCTTTATCCCTACAATAATATTCCACATTCTCTTTTTTCAGTCTTCTGGATGGATGGAGAGAAGATAAATGAACAGTTAAAGAATGTAAAACCTACCCAAGAAGAATTAGAACACCTTACTCAGTTTATTTACTCCGCTGTGGCATTTCACCACTGGCGCGGCAACTTTGACCAGCTTATCAACTGGAGTGATAAAGATTTGTGTGAATTTCTTAGCAAACTAATTGAACATAGGTCATTTCGAGAAGCACTATTTGAAAACCTAGCGAGTGAATTTGAGAACTTTCAAGACGGATTCAACCCGAAAGACTATATCCTCTTTAATGAGGAATGGGCAAGCGGGATTGTAAACGGCTTGTCTTTGGCTCATTACGTTATGCCACCCTACTTAAATACTCTTCTACCACAACGTGCTGAACTATCAAAAGAAGAGAAAAAGAAATGGATATTAATAAGCGGTTTGCTCATGCGCTCAGACCACTTTGCTTCATTCTGCGAAGAAGAGAACGAAGACACGAATAAAATCGAGATCTCAGGTTTAGATAACAAACTGGAAGAAGAAGTCGAGAAATACATTAAGGACAAATCATCAAGCCCAAACGCTTCAATATGGCAAGTAGATAAAGTAAAAGATTGTAAAGATAAAAGCGTTATCCTAATTGCTCCCACTGGCTACGGAAAAACCGAGTTTGCTTTCCTCTGGTCGAATGGAGATAAGTTCTTCTACACACTGCCGCTCCGTTCGGCTGTGAATCAAATATTTAAGAGGGCAAAAAACATCTTCACAGAAGAGAAAACAGGATTGCTTCACTCCGATGCGGATGTCTATCTTCTAGGGGACGGAGCCGAAACAGACAGTTTAAAGGTTTACGATTTTGCCCGCCAGCTTTCTCATCCTGTAATTGTTTCGACTGGCGACCAGTTCTTCCCCTATGCTCTAAAGCCCCCATCTTATGAGAAAACCTATGCTACTATGTCTTATTCACGTCTTGTGATTGACGAGGTGCAGGCTTACAATCCCAAATCCGCCGCTATCATTGTGAAATTTATAGAGGATATGGTCCTTATGGGTGGGAAGTTTCTTCTTATGACGGCTACATTGCCGAAGTTTGTGAAAGAGGAATTAGAGAAAAGGATTAAAAAAGCAGATTATAGGATAGTCGATGTCTACACCGACAAAAAGGAAAGTAAAAGAAATTTTAGCAATTTGAAGAAGCATAAGATTGAACTTGTGAGAGTTGAAGGTGTAGGGGACACGAAAAAGTCGCTGTTTGAACTTTCAGATGAGCAACTGGAGCAAATCATCCAAAGAATTAGTTGGCGAGTTATTCAAGAAGCTAAAGGAAACAAAAGAGTTCTTGTAATCTTAAACACAGTTAGAATGGCTCAAGACTTATACGATCAGGTTAAAAGGCTAGCTGGAAATACTCCTGTCTATCTTATTCATTCCCGATTTACATTGAAGGATAGGGAAAATAATGAAAAGGTTCTTGCAGCCGAATTCAAGAATCCGAAATCTCTGAATGGAAATCAACCTAGAATCCTCATTGCGACTCAAGTTGTCGAAGCATCTTTAGACATTGATGCGGATGTGCTATTTACAGAAATCGCACCTCTCGATGCGCTTGTTCAGAGGATGGGAAGGGTGTTAAGACGTATCAAACACAATCCTGAAGGTGAAGTTGTTGAATATCGTTATCGTTACGATGAGCAAGCGAAAAGTACCGTTGAGTTTAAAAATTATGGAAATGGATTTGAACAGTCCGAGACTAATGTTACCGTTTGGACTTTTGAAAATGGTTTGGAATCGGGAAATGCCAACTTCTATGATAAAGACCTTCTACTTTTAAGTTTGAAGATTCTAAAGGAGTGTAGCGACCGGAAAAGTCTTGAACCTCAAAATTTAAAAGATTGGCTGAAGAGTATGGAGAAAAAAGATACAAATGAAATCCTAGATGAGCTTTTAGGTGAGGTTAAGCAGCCTGCAAAAGGCAAGAAGAAAAAGCTAGTTTTGCCGCATCAACAACTCAAGAACCCTTACGCCGCCCTATCCGAATACGATAAGTACGAGATGGTCAAACTGCTTTATTTATCCTTGCCGGATGACCACAGCTATTTGAGTGAATTCAGGAAAACTTTAGACATCTTAGACGCTGGCTTTATGTCGGACAGGAAAGAGGAGGCACACAAAATCTTTAGAGAGATTTACGATATTCAGCTTATACCTGAAAGTAAAGTCAGTGATTTCATAAAAAAGATTAAAGAATTTTTCAAAAGTGATGAAATAAAAGAGTCAAAGCATCTTTTCACACTTTTTAAAAAGCAAGTCCTTTCACAGTTTGTCGTTTCAGATGGTTATTTTAAACATCGCAAGAACCTATCCCCCGATGATTGGGTGTTTTATAAAGTTTTTGAAAAGTTGAATAACAATGATATTGAGGAAATCCTTGAAAAATTAGGAAAGATCTATGGATACAGGAATTACAAACAAGATGACTTTGAAAGGAAACTTAAAAGATGGCTGTCGGGCATTTTTGCCCTTCCAGTTCAATATGATGAGAGCTTGGGCATTAGAGAGAGCAAAAGTAAGACCGGAGAGAGCGATAATAAGGAAAATCAAGAAACTGAGGATGCAGAAAGCAACATAATATGACCCTGGACCAGCAGCTAAAACACACCGGAACCCTCGTTAACTACTACTTCGTCTGCAAACGGAAGCTGTGGCTTTTTGCGCATCAGATAAATTTTGAAACAGAGTCTGACACGGTTGCACTCGGGAGGTTGTTATCTGAGATTTCCTACGACCGCCAAAAGAAAGAAATTAAAATTGACGAAATGATCTCGATTGATTGGATTGATTTCAGGAACAAGGTCATTCATGAGGTAAAAAAGTCGGATAAACTCGAAGAAGCACACCTTTGGCAGGTGAAGTATTACCTCTATTTTCTTGAATCAAAGGGCGTCCAGGGATTTAGGGCGGAGATAAACTATCCCAAGTTTCATAAGCGCGAACTCATTGAGCTTATCGACTCGGACAGGGAGTATCTAAAAGAAGTGATAAAGGAAATCGAAGAGATTCTTCCGAGGGATGAGATCCCAGAGAAAGTAAGAATTCCGGCCTGCAGGTCGTGCAGTTATTTTGAATTTTGCTGGGTGTAGATTTTTGTAGACTCCACCACGAAGTCACTAAGGCACAAAGAAAAATTTATGAACACAAGGTTTTCTTATGGCCACTGAATTCCTAATACAAAACTTCGTGTCTTGGTGCCTTTGTGGTTAAAATGGATGGTTTAAATGGAAAAACCGTTCTATATCTTTAGCAACGGGCGGATAAGGAGAAAGGATAACACGGTCTTTTTCGAATATGGCGATTCTAACGACGAATCCCAAGAAGAAAAGGAATCAAAGCCTGCAAACAGGCGCGCGGTTCCGGTAGAGACGATAGATTCGATCTACCTTTTTGGTGAAGTTGACCTGAATAATAAAGTTATAAACTTTCTCGGACAAAATCATATACCGATTCATTTCTTTAACTACTACGGCTACTACACGGGAACTTTTTATCCAAGGGAGTACGCGGTTTCGGGCCATATTTTAGTAAAGCAGGTATCACATTACGTAGATCCAGGCCTGCGCTTTGCCATAGCGCAGGAAATCATACAATCTTCAAATCACAACATACTCAAAAACCTGAAGTATTATGAGCGCAGGTACGGAGACCTGAGCGGTTTCATTTCGCATATAGAGAATAAAAACAGAGAGATGGGCAGTTCAAGATCAATAGAGGAACTCATGGGATTTGAGGGGCAAATCCACAAGCGTTACTTCGAGGCCTGGAATAAGATTCTAAAATCTGAAACGTTCCTATTCGATAAGCGCACTAGAATGCCGCCGGATAATCCCATAAATGCGCTTATTTCATTTGGTAATTCTATGGTATATGCAACTGCTTTAAGCGAGATTTATAAAACACAGCTCAATCCGGCTATAAGTTACTTGCACCAGCCGAGTACAAAGCGTTTCTCTTTGAGTTTGGATTTAGCCGAGATATTTAAGCCGCTCCTGGTTGATAGGCTGATTTTTAGCATGATTAACCATAACCAAATTCGCGAGAATCACTTTGAGAGCAATTTGGAATTTTGTTATCTGAACGAGAAGGGAAGAAGAACTTTTACGGAGCAATTTGACGAGAAGCTAAAAACCACAGTAAAGCATCCGAGCCTTAAGCGGAATGTGAGCTATCGTCAGTTGATAAAGTTGGAGTGTTATAAGCTAGTTAAGCATATTCTAGGAGAAGAAGAATTTAAAGGATTTAGAATGTGGTGGTGAAGCTATGTACTACATAATGGTTTATGATGTAAATGTGAAGCGGGTCAATAAGATGCTTAAGTTGCTCAGGAAGTATCTAAACTGGGTGCAGAACTCTGTTTTCGAGGGAGAACTCAGTGATTCCCAATTGGAAAGATTAAAACATGAGATCAAGGATATTATTAAGTCTAATGAGGACTCTGTTATAATCTATGCGATGGAATCAAAGTGGTTAGCACGGGATATCATAGGGTTGGAGAAGAAGGAGATTGGAACGATTATATGAAGGGTTTTTAGTCGTGGACTGGGGTTTTATGCATTTTGACGAGCGACTTAAAAAGCAGGCTAAAATTTTTAAGTTTTTCGATTGGTATCAGCAAGTTAGAACTAGGACTAGAATCGAACCATGGTGGAATTTAAACTTGTCATATAACAATCGATACCGGCCCTAATAAGGTACTAGAATCGAACCATGGTGGAATTTAAACTTGAACAAATCAGGCTGAGATGGAAGCAAGGCAAATACTAGAATCGAACCATGGTGGAATTTAAACTCAATAACAACAGATGCTTCCTCTATATGATCGTCAACTAGAATCGAACCATGGTGGAATTT